>JARGNK010000118.1:8153-24361 GCA_029213145.1 Rubripirellula sp.
GCTGTTGTTGCTGTTGCTGCTGTTGTTGCTGTTGTTGCTGTTGCTGCTGTTGTTGTGACTCACTCTGCTGTGACTCGCTCTGTTGTGACTCGCTCTGTTGTGACTCGCTCTGTTGTGACTCGCTCTGCTCGGAATCGCTGGGGTCTTTCTCCTTGTCTTCCGATGACTCGTCTTTCGGATCTTTTTCGGAGTCCTCGTCCTTCTCCATATCTTGCTGATCACCTTCCTGCTCATCAGATTCGGTGGGTGATTCTTGACCGCTTTTCTGCTCCGAGTTGCTATCACTCTGCTGGTTCTGGGCAGAATTTTGTTCGGACTGATTTTCGTCGGAAAGACGGTTTTGGAGTTCTTCGCTCCGCTTCGTTACGTCCTGCTGCTCATCAAGCACTTCCTCCAAATCAGCCTGGTTTTCGGTTCTCGCTCGCGCGCTGCGCTGTTGATTTAGGTTCCGCTTGAGATCCTTGATTAATTTGGAATACCGTTCCTTTTCGTCGCGGATCCGCTTGGAGCGATCTTCGCTGAGGAGCAATTTGAGCAGGGAGGACAGTTCCTTGCCGGCCCCTTCTTGGTTTTCGACGGCCTTCTGAAACTCCTCGGTGCGCAGCGACTCGGCTGCGGTTTTCAACCGATCAAGCACAAATTGATCGCGTGATTGCTTGGCAGCGCGACGGAGCAACGCAGCTCGCTCTGGGTTCTCTGCGCCTTCCATATCCGCCAAACGAAGCAAGAGTTCCTCAAGACGCTGGTAGCGCTGCGCGACGCCAGCTTGTCGCTCGCTGAGGTCGATTTCACCATCGGCGGCCCAGGCAGGCAAAGCGAGGCAGATCGCTGAAACAGCGAGCAAGATTACGTTTCGCATCAAATGGACTCCTTTAGTTTCGACTGAGTGCTTGATCTCGCAAGGCCTGTGACGATAGGCATGCGATCCGACTCATCACTTAAATAACTCCAACACCTTCCGCTTCCGTTCTTCTTTGGTGTCGTCAAGAAGTTTTTGTTGGTCCCCGATCAAGTCCCGAACGAGATCAAGGATTTCGTTATAGCTTTCTAAATCAAGCATTTTTTCCAACACTGCGGTAAGTTGCAGCAAAACGTCCTCCGCGGATTGCACGGCGTCGGCGGCGGCCCGTTTCGCCGATTCCGCATCAGCAATCGATTCCTCAAGCGTTTTGATTTGATCTTTCAAGCGGTCGAGAGGGTCAGCAACAATTTGGCGGAGCGGGTCTCTAACTCCCGATCCAATTCGCTCGCGGCGGTCCACTGAGTCGACGCGATTGTTCACCATTTCTAGCAAAACATCGTCAAGTGACTCGGCAATCCCGATTAACTCTTCAGCGGTCTTGGTTGCCTGGAGTCCGGATTGCTGGACCCTTAGTCGACGGATCTGAATCTGTCGGGTTCGCTCTTCCTCTGTTTCGCCGGACAGATCGTCAACCAAACCACGCCGGAGCAACAAATCGAGCGTATCTCTGAGGTTTCGTGTTTCGTCGATGGTCTGCTCGAGTCTCGCGCGTAACGCGAGTTCCCGTCGTTCGAGGAGTCCGAGTAGTTGATCTGCTGTGACCACTTCCAACCGATAAACCTCACTTCGAGTTGTGTGTTCACCGTCAAGGTTGTAGCGATCGCTAGCTTCTCCAATCACGCTAATTGCCCCACCCGGAACCAGGGCCGGAAGTTTGCCATCCGCAACAAGATCGCGGAGATCGATTACGACGGACGCTTCACCTTTGCGATTGAGAGTTGGGGTCACCGTTGCAGGGGTCGCGTCGTCGACCGACGGAGTGGCGGAAATCGCGAGTTGCTCAACGCCGTAGTCGTCGAGTGCGATCGCTTCGACTGGAATCTTGGCAATCGGTGTGACTGCAGTGCCAATCCCCTTGAGTCGGACGTCCAGTTCCGGTGGTTCGTCGAGCACGACGCCGAGGAAGTAGCGGTAGGGTGCCTGAGCGGAAATACCACCGGTATCACGTGGAACCAATGAAACAGTTGTTGCCGTGCCGAAGTCACTAAGAGTCAATTCCGCCGTCAGGCCGTCATCTGAGTAGTTGATCGGTAAATTGTCGGACTCGCCTCCGTCAGTTCTTAGGACAGCGTCAATGTCACCAAGGGGAACGCTGCTGGTCGCCACCAAAGTAACTTCGCTTCCCTCTCGAAGACGCACGCCAGATTGATAAGCGGCTTCCATGTCGATTCCGCTGGTCCCCTCAGTGCGAAGGTAATCGGGATAGCGGACCGCCAGTCGCATCTCGGTAATCGCAGGCGGTTCAACCGCCTCAATCCGAAAGCCATCCAAACGATCGTCCAAACCTCGGACATCGATGGTCATCGATTCGCTCAAGCCGGTCAGGGGAGGCCCGTCGAGCACAAACGATTGATAGCCTTCAACGACACGACCGACTCGACGCATGTTCGATTGGCCGCTTGTGCCCGATTCGGTCTGATAATACACCGTGCAAAGCACAGGCAGTTCGGCTCCGTCAGCTTGGGCGGCGATCCGTAACGTTCCGCTGCTTCCCCGTGGCAGTCGGAGCGTGCGGTCAGCAGAAAACTCGATCAGCTCCGGAGCTCCGGCCTGATCATCCGAAGCTGAAATTGTCGGCAACTCGATTCCAACCATCCGGAGATTAGCCCGCCGAGGCCAAGGATCGTCCGAAAGCAAACTCAAGCGTGATGTCGCTCGCCCAAAAGCCTCGGGACTGATGACGAATAAGGCGCACGCCGCCAGTCCAAGCGGGGCCACTAGAGCTGCTTTGCGAACCAGTGGTTGCCACCGAAAAATTCGGTTTGGATCAACCTCATCGATCGCCGAAGCGGCTTGATTGTGAACGACTTGAAGGAGGTCGGGGGAGTGTGAGTCTAACTGTCTGCCCGGCTCATTGAGTTGGACTGCAGTGACCAATCGGCCACCCAATTTTGGGTGATGCCGTTCAACAAGCAGGGCCAAACTGTCGTCAGGAAGGGGACGGGCTAAACGTCCAACCACCATCGTGATCGCGATCACAACGACAGCCACGGCGACCAGCAGCAGCAACATGGTCCGCGCCAAACGGGGCATTTCCGTCCCACCGAATTGAACCGGCAAGTAATCGAGTGCCAACCCGATCCAAAAGGCGGAAAGAATGACGGCTAAAATCGCCAAAATCGAGTCAAATACGACGTAACGCCGTACGCGAGCTCGGAGCGAATTCAGCAGCGAGTTCAACTGCGGATCAAGAGAGTCAGAGGCCACGAGCACCCTTCAGCGAAGTCTCATAATGTGTTCTAGATACTCTGTTATACCAGACCGTCGATCTTTTGTACGATCTCAACCGGCCCCTGCCGACAATCAGTCGACCGAAAAGGGGTCAAACCGGCCAATTTTCCGACTTTTAGCCCCTTCTCTCGTACCAGCCCCCCGTTTATGACCCTTTTTCGCCCTTGTATCGACTTGCACCAAGGCCGCGTCAAGCAAATCGTCGGTGGCACGCTTGCTGATTCCGGACCTGGGCCGAAGGAAAACTTTGTCGCTGAGCAATCATCTGCCTGGTTTGCCAGCAAATATCGGGGTGATTCACTGATGGGTGGTCATGTGATCAAGCTTGGCAGCGGCAATGATGATGCCGCTCGCCAAGCGCTCGAGGCCTATCCGGGGGGGATGCAAATCGGCGGCGGCATCAACGCCCAAAATGCAACGGATTGGATCAATCACGGCGCGAGCCATGTGATCGTCACCTCCTGGCTGTTTGATCGGGATGGCAAATTTGGCTTTGAAAGGCTGCAAAAGTTGTCGCGGGCCATCGGTGCCAATCGATTGGTAATTGACTTGAGCTGCCGCCGCGTCGCCGATGGTAATCGTCCGCGTTGGCGAGTCGCGATGAATCGTTGGCAGACACTCACGGACCTCGAAATCACTGCCGAGACACTCGATCAGTTCGCTGACTGGTCGTCAGAGTTGTTGATCCACGCTGCTGATGTGGAGGGCCTTTGTCGCGGGATTGATGCTGATCTAGTTCTCGAAATGGGGCGGTGGGGCAAATTGCCCATGACTTACGCCGGAGGCGTTGCGACGCTGAATGACGTGCAATTAGTTGATCAGGCCAGCGGGGGTAGGGTCGACGTAACCGTCGGTAGTGCACTTGATTTGTTTGGGGGAACGGGCGTCAAGTACCACGACCTAGTGAAGTGGAATCAGGAACGTATCTGAGTTTTGGCTCAGTCGGGGATCTACGCTCAGCCAAGTATATTTTGTTCGTGAGGGCGTGAGTTGCGAAACACTCCCGGTTTTGATTTCGACATTTGTTCGTATTCAGCCTCGCTGGGGATTCAGTTTTCTAGGTTGCCTGTTGGACCAGGCAAAGCGTCGCCCCGTGCGATCTTGGTTTGCGGAAATTCAGCTGGGTAGATTTCACAACAAGGTGAAGCCGAGCCCACCTGTAAAAAAAGCGTGAGCAGCGAATCGCTGCTCACGCCAATAAATCACCGTCACTCCGACGGAAATAAAAATCCTTTCAACTAACCTTATTCTCCGTCGCAACCGGTGTTACTTCGGAGAACGAATTTGAGGGATTCGACTTTTGCATCCTCGCAGATCGCTTGGACGATGGATTCAAGGTTTGGCCGCCTCGTTCGCGGTGGCGTTTCAGCGAGAGGCTTGGGAGGAATGTCAATTGCGGTCTGAATAGATGATGGCAAGTTTTCAATCCTTTTCGTGAAGTTGAAATTGCGTTCGAATCGCCGGTCCAGCTCCTGTGGACTCTTGATTGGACAAGCTTTGGAAGAGAAAGAACTCAGCGAGCGACAAAGGTTGTCACCCCTGCTTGATTTCTGAACGCGTCAGAACGAGAAGAAACCCGCCCAAAAAAAGTAAAATTGTTGAATCCTTTCATGCAAAATGTTTTTGACCTCTTTTGAGCTGCAAGTAAGCCGCTTATGCGTAGTTAATCGGCTCCTGCTTCTCAGAGGCTACGATTAAATATCCAGCTAGGCTACGTTGTTTTATCGTAACTTCTTGTACCAAAGCATGTCGATTTGAAACCAGTTTGGCTGTTCAACCTTCAACTTTGCGACTTGGGGCGACGTCCTCCGTTTTGTTCGTTCCTGGCGAGTCGATTTGCCAACGTTGTCGAAACGTATTTCCGGAACCCATGCGAGATACAGATCCTGAATCGTATCGGTAAACCATCTTTCCGCGTCAGGAGTCTCCGTACCGCTGCGGCCGCAGGTTAGGCTGCCGCGCGTTCAACTGGACGCTGCCCGTCAAAGCGGTGTCTCAATGCCAGGGGGATGATGATCGCGATGCTCATGCTCACCACGCACCGTTGTTTGGTTGCGGGGATTTGGAGGAGCAACAGGCATAGCCGCGTCAAGTTATAATTCTGAGCAGTCTGCGGCTGACCTTGCATCCGAGCCGCACGCCCCAGGGGCGTTGAAGCCATCGCATGCCCCCCAGCTCTCAACTTGCACTGACCGCAACTGAGGCAGAGAATGTTGTGACCCGAGTCAGGAGGCTCTTATCTATGACGAACGCAGTCGCTTCAAAGTTGTCAGTTCGAAAATGTTTCGCTCGACACTCATGCGAAGCAATCGCTACTTGAATGCGTTATGAATGATGAACAAAATCCCTACGTGCCGCCGCAAGCGGAGTCGGCCCCAGAGGGCGACTCGGAAAATTGGTTAAAACGGATGCTGCTAGAAGCGGCGCATGCTTTCCTTACGATTTTCGGTGTCGTGCTGGGATGGGCGGTCATTGGATCGGGAATGGTGCAGGATAGCACCCTGCGTCTGGTGCTTGGCGTGGCCGTGATCATCGCGACGTGTTGTTTTGGTTTGCTGTTGAAGGTAAAGCAAAAAAAGTCGATGGCGAAGAAATAATGTTTCGCTGACAGCAGGAGCAACGGTTCGACGATCGAGAAGCTGCTTCATTCTCGTCAAGCGATTTACTCATTTTCTTTTTGCAGACGCATTTTCCGAAACGAAGGGGTGACAAGTGGGCGACCTGACGAACCCCAAGGTTATCTGGCTGAAGGGAGCCTTGTTCCTCACGCTAGGTTTTCTTTCAGCGGCCTTGCTTGTGTTGCGGCATCCCGAAATCACGACCGTTTTCCTGTTGGGGCTAGCTGTCTGGTCGTTCTGCCGAGCTTATTATTTTGCGTTCTACGTGATCGAAAAGTATGTTGATCCAACTTATCGCTTTGCCGGCCTAACGGACTTTCTTCGATACGCGTTCGGGGGCAAAAACAATTCCGATACAGGGTCCGATATGGACTGAAAAAAACAGCAGTTGCTTGCTGGAGCCTTTACCATGCCTACAGCTTTGCTGGTCGCGTTCATCGTCATTTTGCCTTGCATACTCGCTTCAATGATTGGACTGTTGGTCGCGCCCCGGTTGCCGCTCGTCCTGCGCGTGCTGGCTGCGATTCAATTTGTACTCATCGGCTTATTTTGCGGGTTTGGTTTCTTAGCCAGTTTTGAACCAGGGCCAGGACAATTGGCTTGGCGAACGATTTATGGCGTGCTTGGAGCTGGTTGCGTGCTGGCGGTCGTTTGGTTGGGAGTCGCAAAACCTCGGAAGAATGTGGATTCTTGATCGACTGAATGAGGTTGGGGTATTACCAGTTCCTGCCTGTCGCGAGAAATTTGACAGAGCGGAGGGCGATTGCCCTCGGTCAATTCCCCTGCGTTTTGTTCCCCTGCGTTTTGTTCTGCTGCGTTTTGATCTGCTGCGTTTTGATCTGCTGCGTTTTGATCTGCTGCGTTTTGATCTGCTGGGCCCCGGAGATCAGCTTCCCTGTTTTTCGAACAGACCATGTGTAGTCCTTTGGATTGAACTCATACGCTTTTTTGTTTGCGGCTGAAGGCGTTAACTCGGCGGGCAAATATCTTGCGAGCTCTTCTTTCAAGTTGGAGAAATCTTCACTCCCCGCAAGATTTTCGTGCTCACCGGGATCTTGATGATGGTCGTACAGCTCTTCTTCGCCAGAGCGATAGCGAATGTAACGATACCGATCCGTCCGGACGGCCATATGCCCTTTTTCTTCAACGATGATCGCCGGTTGTTCACGCGGTCGGTTGGGGTCTTGCAACCAGGGAACCAAGCTGACGCCATCCAGATTTGTGACCGGTGGAAGGTCGCACAATTCGACCAACGTGGGGAAGAGATCAACCAAACTAGCGGGCTGATCACACCGTTGGCCGGATCGCCCCACCGCGGGTGCCGAGATGATTAAGGGGACACGCGTCGCTTCTTCCCAAAGAGTCCGTTTGTGCCAATGTCCCTTTTCGCCAAGATGCCACCCATGGTCCGACCAAAGAACGATGATCGTATTCGCAGCGTGTGGACTTGAGCGAAGCTGCTGTAGCAGTCGTCCGACCTGAGCGTCGGCGAAAGTAATGCTTGCTAGGTAGTGCCTTATCGCGGCCCGCCATTTTCCCGCATCACGGATCTTCTTCAGATTGTCCGCTTTCCGGAGTGCAAGTTTTCTGCCCGGTTCCGGGACGTCATCAAGGTCTGCGAGGTCAATTTCTGGTACGACCACCTTGTCGATTGGATACAGATCCAAAAAACGTTGTGGGACGTACCACGGGAGATGAGGGTGGAAAACACCACAGGCCAGGAAGAACGGCTGATCTTTTGATTGCTGGGAATCTAGAAATCGAATGGCATAATCTACTGTAACAGCGTCGTCGTAGTCCTTTTCCGCTAATCCGGGTGGAACTCCCCAGTCGACCTCTTCAGAGTAATTGACGATCCCAGCAAACGGAAAAGCCGCGGGCCGTGGCTTCGGTTTCGAATACGGATACAGAGGCGATCCATAACGGACCCAAGCGTTGTCGTTAAAAACGAGTCGGTGGTAATCATCCCATTGCGCCGGAGGGTTATTTCCTGCGGTGTGGTGATAAATTTTCCCGGCTCCGACTGATTGGTAACCATTATTCCGAAAATGGATCGGTAGAGTGACCAAGTCAGGACGGTGTGGTTTCCACCATTGCTGATTGTTGTAAATACCAGAACTACTTGGCAACAAACCGCTCATTACGGCAGCGCGACTAGGACAACAGACTGGTGCTGCGGTGTGCGCATTGGTGAAAGCCGTCCCGGAAGCAGCGAGGGCATCGAGATGTGGTGTCTGCACGTCGCCCGGATACCCTCCCAGGAAACCGACCCAATCATTCATGTCGTCGACAGCGATGAATAAGACATTCGGCGGTCGCTCGCCTGCGGCCCGCGTAGCCGGACCAATCATTAACATGATCGCAACAAGAGTCAGTTTGGTGGCGTGCATGCGTATCATCTTTCGCTCGGCCGGGGCTGGACTTAAATATGGAATCTCTGAGTTGTTCAGGATCCTTTACGCCCCGCTTCGCTGACATTAGAAACCAAATCGTTTAAGCTCTCGATTAGAATTCCGTTTCTTTCTCTGAAATTTCCGCGTCGCAGGTCACAGGTGCAGTTTTTGAAAGCGATCACAGCAATATCAGCAGCCTGGGTGGTTTGCGTGATAAGTGGCATGAACGTCACGGCGCAAACTCTCAGCGAAAGCCTGATCCAAGAAGGAGCGGCTCCATTAGCGGTAGCGGCACGTGAACAAGGGGATGCGGTCCGAGGGGCGATTTTATTTTCACAACAGAAACTGAATTGTGTGAAATGCCACCAATCAGGTGCCGTTGATTTATTAGGCCCAGATTTAACTCTGTTAGATCAATCGGTGACCGATTCGTACATCGTCGAATCTCTCTTGATGCCCTCGAAAGTGATCAAAAAGGGTTACGAGGGTGTCAAACTGTTAACCGTAGGTGGTGTAGTGGTTGTCGGTCGCGTGGTGCAAGAAGACGCTAATGCGATGGTCGTCCGTGATAATACGGACGGGAGTCGAAAAATCCGACTGCAAAAAGCAGAGATTGACCGAATAGAACCGAGTGACGTTTCGACAATGCCAGCTGATCTGGCGAATCAGTTGGAAAGCCGTCAGCAATTCTTGGACCTATGCAAATATTTGATGGATCTCGCGGCGACAAACCCCACAGAACAAATGGCGTCGAATCGCGAATCGGGCATCGAAATGAGTGACCGTTTACAGGGGCTCGCCTTGCTGGATCAATTTCGTTGCGCGCATTGCCACGACGGTCTCTCAGGCAATGCTGTTCCCGCCGCATTGGCTCCAAATCTAGATTTCGTAACGTCCCGAATCGATCCGACTTACCTAAAACGATTCGTGTCAGACCCGCAGAAAATAAAACCTGGGACCTCGATGCCGCACGTGTTGGGGCATTTAGATGACGCAACACGTGAAGAGACCGTGACTGCAATCATCGCTTACCTGCGTTCTCGCAGTGAAGCGGTATTCCACCGCGAACCAATTGACGATGCGACAGCCCAACGGGGCAAAGAGATGTTCCATCGAATTGGGTGCGTTGCCTGTCACTCACCGCGTGATGAGGATGGAAAAGAAACACTACCCGAGAATTCGGTATCGCTTGGCGATTTGTCGGGAAAATACGGTCTCCGATCGCTGACGGAGTTTCTTGAGAATCCGCACATCGCTCGTCCTGCGGGTCGCATGCCAGACATGAATTTAACTCATTGGGAAGCGGTCGATTTGGCAAGTTATTTAATTGGACCAACTGGTGACGGTGAGGAATTTGTTACGGAAAAGCCTCCGGCCGATTTGATCCATCAAGGGCAGAAGTTGTATCAGTCAGTTGGCTGCGCGAACTGCCATGAAACTGGTAGCGCCCGGCCCGTCCCGAATCCGCCAATCGCATTAACGAATGTGGAGTCGCGTCTCGGTTGTCTGTCGACGGACCCCAAGCGGAAAATCCGATACGAATTAGACGCATCCAAGCGAAAAAAGCTGATCGCAGCGATTGAAAGTCAAAATGAGGACTTGGAACGAACCGAGCAGTTGCAAGTCGCAATGCTGACCCTTCGGTGTTATCAGTGTCATCAGCGGGACGGGATCGGTGGCGTTTCGGCAGACCGCGATTTGTATTTTCATTCAGACGATCCCAACCTCGGACCTCAGGGACGGATTCCGCCAACGCTCAGTCATGTAGGTGCAAAGTTGCAACCGAAATGGATGCGGCAAGTGATGGTGAGTGGTCGTGCGATCCGGCCCTACGTGCAAACTCGTATGCCGCAATACGGAACGGCGAACGTCGAGCCACTGATCGAGATGTTTCAACAATTCGATGAGCTTCCAACGCGTCAATGGATTGATGTTGCGGATCCGAAAGAGGCCAAGAAGGTCGGTACCGATTTAGTGGGAAGCAACGGGTTGAATTGCGTCGCCTGTCATACGTTTCAACAAAAACCGGCGCAAACAATGCCGGCCGTCGATCTAACGGAAATGGCGGAACGGCTCAAACGGGATTGGTTCGAAATCTATATGCGTGATCCACCGTCCCTCAGTCCGGGGACTGTCATGCCTTCGTTTTGGCCAGGTGGCAAGTCGATTCGACCGGAAATTCTAAACGGCAATACGGATCAGCAAATAGCGACGCTTTGGCTGTATTTGCAGGATGGTCGACAAGCGAGACAGCCCCGTGGGTTGGTCATCGAGCCGATGGAGTTACTGGCCAGTAGAGAAGCCGTCATGCTTCGTCGCAATTATCAAGGGATTGGGAAGCGTGGCATCGGTGTCGGTTATCCGGGGCAATTGAATTTGGCGTTTGATGCCGAACAACTTCGGTTGGCGTTGTTGTGGGAGGGGAAGTTTGCGGATCCCGGTGCTGCCTGGCGTGGGCAAGGTGCAGGAACCGTGCGGCCACTCAGCCGTGAGGTGATTCAATTTCCCAGCGGACCCGATCTGGATGAAGCCGCCAATCCCTGGGTTGTCGATGAGGGGCGGCCACCGCGACATCATTTCAAGGGCTACCGGCTCGATGATTTGCAACGCCCCACTTTTCGATATGAATTCGATCAAATCAGGGTGAGTGATTACGCGATTGATTTGGTTGATGAGTCGACGGCCTCAACAGTTTTAAAACGACAAGTGCAGTTCGAAACCGAGAAGACCCGAGATGGATTGGTATTCCGGATCGCCGGCGGGCAATCAATCGAAAAAATAAACGAATCCCTGTTTCGTCTAAACAGTGGCTTGCGGATTCGAATTGATGACCGCCATCGAGCAGAAACCACAGGCGATGGTGATTCGTCACGCCTATTCATCCCACTTCAGCTTCCTGCTGGAGTGAGCACTTTAGAAATCGACTACATTTGGTGAGCAATATGCAATTTTGGATCATTCGCGTTTGCGGCTTCACCTTGGTGACGTTGATGGTTGCAACGCAGGCTGCCGCGCAACCGCTCGGTGAATACTGGAACACCGCAGAAGAAGAAGCAAAGTATTACAAGCTTGTTGACGTTCCGCTTCCCGAAGGGACTGCTATCGAAGCAGGCAGTTTTGAGGTGATGCCGAATCGGCGCTTGGCGATTGGTACCCGCCGAGGAGATATTTTTCTTGTCGATGGTGCCTTCGACGAAAATCCCAAAACAACCTTTCGTCGTTATGCCAGTGGCTTGGATGAGATTTTCGGTATGACGTATCGAGATGGTGCGTTCTACGTCACCCAGCAATGTGAAGTGACCAAGATTGCTGATCGTGACTCTGACGGACGCGCAGATGACTTCGAAACGCTGAGTGATGTTTGGGGGTTTGGTAATTATCACGAGTTTGCCTTTGGCTCAAAGCTTGATCCGGAAGGAAATATTTGGGTCGCGCTATGTTTGTCGAAGTCATACCACTCCGATGAGCCGTTCCGAGGATGGTGTTTGAAAGTCACGCCCGACGGAGAGACGATTCCGGTTTGCAGCGGAATTCGCAGTCCTTGCGGAATTGGACCAAATGAGCACGGCGTGATGTTCTACGCGGAGAGCCAGGGTCCCTGGAACGGATCCTGCAGTCTGAAAGTCCTTGAGCCGGGTGGATTCATGGGGCATCCGGTGAGTTGGAATTGGTACGACCTCGTCGAAACGATGGACCGTCCCAAGATAGAGCCGAATACTCGATCACGTTTATTGACCGAGCGGGCGAGAGTTAAGGAGCTAGTGCCGTACGCCGTGGTATTTCCCTACATTCGCATGGGGCGCTCCATCTCCGGGTTTGTCGTTGATCGTAGCGGAGGAAAGTTCGGTCCCTTTGAGAATCAGATCTTTATCGGTGATTTCAGCTTGAGCGTCGTGATGCGAGCCACGACTGAAAAAGTGAATGGTGTTTGGCAAGGCGCCTGCTATCCGTTCCGCGAAGGATTAGCGACTGGATTGCTTGGCTGCCAATTTACCCCGGACGGAGACTTAATCGTCGGCGGAACCAATCGTGGCTGGCCGGTGCGAGGTCCACGTGAATTCGCGATCCAGCGACTCGATTGGACAGGAATCGTGCCGTTCGAAATCGAACGGATCAATGCGACGCCAGATGGCTTTCGGATCACGTTCACCAAACCTGTCGATGCCATGACGGCGTCTGCACCGGACTCATATCAACTTTCGACATTCACCCATATTTATCAGCAGGGATACGGAAGTCCTGAGGTTGACCAAACCATTCCGCGGGTCACCGCGGCGAGCCTATCTGAAGATCGAAAGCAAGTTGAAATCACCGTTGACGGCTTGGTGCAGGGGCATGTGCACTGCTTTGATTTGGCCGCCGTTCGTTCCAGTGAAGATGGCAAGCTTGTTCATCGGCACGCCTATTACACACTGAACGAAATCCCCGGATCGTGAGATAGAAGAGTTCGATGACAGTGAGCATAGCCTCGTTTTGTGACGCATGATCGACAATACTGTGCTGAATCCGTGTTGCGACTGGCTATCAACCTGGTTGCGATCTATCGAATAAGTTCGTTGAGTAGGTTTTAGGTAGCCGATCTGCCTGCCACTTGGTGCCGCCTGATGAATGCGGCGACGATCTCGACGACGAACTCAATATCGTCGGGATTAGTAGCCAAGAGGTGGTCAGCCCCTGGAAGCGTAACGAGGCTGACCGGCGTTTCGGTGATGGGGGACTGTTGGATCAATCCCATGATCCGAAGTGCGTGGTCATAGCCGAGTGTCTGGTCCACGGGGGAGTGCAGCAGAAGCGTCGCGGCGCGAATTTCCGGAATCAATGCGGTAAGTTCATGCCGACGAAAATCGTCTAACATCTGCCGCTTAATTTCCCACAGCATCCCACCGATGGTGACCGTTCCCGCCCCGGAAGCTTCGATCGATGGATCCATTTTCGCCAATAATGATGCGAGGTGATGCGTGTCGCTGGGAGCTGCCAGCGTGATCAAGGCTGGCACCTGCGTTTGCCCTTGCGGCGAACCGGCATAAGCCATCGATACAGCACCCCCGAAACTATGCCCGAGAAGGGAAATCGGACCGTCAAATTGCGTGCGTGCGAATTCAACCGCAGCCGTTAGGTCTGCCAGATTGGTGCTGAAATTGGTCTGAGAGAAATCGCCTTGGCTATCACCTAAGCCGGTCATGTCATACCGCAGGACCGCGATCCCGCAATCGGCGAGGCCTCGCGAAATTCGGGCGATCGCTTTGAGGTCCTTACTGCAGGTAAAGCAATGGCTGAAAACCAAGGCAGGCGCAGCCGGATCGCCATCTGGGCGGTCAATGATTCCAGCTAGCTCGTAACCGATTCCGCCCGTGAATCGCACGCGATAGGAAGATCGAACCACGCTCGCTAACTTTGACCACCTGAGGCACCGAGACGACCGGCCTTGAAGGCTTCGGCCATCGCCATCGGCACTTCTGCTTCCGCTAAGACCAGGTGAGATCGATTTTCGGCAACCCTCGCTTTCATTTGTTGCTCATCTGCGATGGCTTCCGCCCGCCGGCGCTCAGCCTGTGCCCGAGCAACTCTGGTATCTGCCTCTGCTTGATCACTTTGCAAACGAGCTCCGATGTTTTCTCCGACGTCGATGTCAGCGATATCGATTGAAACGATCTCGAACGCTGTTTGAGCATCCAGTCCCCGTGAGAGAACAACACGAGTGATCATGTCGGGGTTTTCCAGCACATCAAAGTGACTGCCGGCCGATCCAATCGAGCTAATGATCGCCTCACCGACGCGCGCGATCACGGTATCCTCTGTTGCCCCGCCAATTAGCTGGCCTAAGTTGGTTCGTACTGTCACTCGGCCCCGGACTCGCAATTCAATGCCGTTCTTCGTAATGGCACTGAGCGTTGTCTTGCCGCTTCGAGCAGGGTCAGGGCAGTCGATCACTTTTGGATAAACACTCGTCTGAACGGCATCCAAAACGTCACGGCCAGCGAGATCGATCGCGGCGGCTTGGTCAAAGTCGAGTGGGATCTCAGCACGGTGAGCAGCAATGATCGCATGGATCACATTCAAGACATTCCCGCCTGCCAGGTAATGAGCTTCCAGTCGTCGCGTGCTGATGCCCGTTTGGCGATCGATGTTCAGCCCTGCCTGGGCTGACATCACTTTTGTTTGCACCACAACGTTCGGGTTAATCTTCGTAAAGTGCATTCGGATCAAGCTGATCATGCTCACGTCGGCTACCGACATGTAGGCTTGAAACCAAAGCTTGAAATAACGCAAAAAGAAGAACAGGAATGCGACTACCAGGAAGCCCAAAAAAACAACCAACGCCATTAGGATGTATCGCGTGGGTGACTGAGCTAGCAGTGTCCCGCTGGATAACCACGTGTCGGGGCCGAGCATGATCGAGTTCCTTCGTGTTCAACAGCAAGCAATCTGGAAGTAATTCTGGAGCCTATAAGATAGGGTTACTGCCGTGCGTGGCAAGTATTGGGCGTAAGTCACGCGTCAATGAGACGCTTCTCCGAAGCCCTGCTTGCAATCCGTTGGGGGGCGGCAGCAAACATCCAAGAACGACTCCGAATCCTAAATTTCCGCATTTGCGGCATTTCTGGACTCCAATTTACTCGATCCTGGTCAACTCTGGAAAGTCTTTGAATCTGGCGATGGAACAAAAAAGAGCCGGCGATTTCAGGTAGTTTTCCAGTTGTCGGGACGATTAGAGGCCGCGACTGACTTGCCGAACGAACCGAGTCTTGGCATTTAGCAAGCGATTTTCAGAAGAGCGATCAATGACTGCCGTGTTGTTCGGGGCAGACCGAGACGAACCGCAGGCCAGACAGCCCAGCATCCATTGGACTCGTTTTTTTAAAAAAAATAAGGTATTCTCTTCTGATGGGTGGCAGGCAGTTGCCTGCCCAGCTCGTCGCCCGTCTTGCATTCGGAATGCATGGTCAAAGGCAACCAGCGAACCTGGATCTCAGTCACTCGCTTCGCAGGGTAACTGATGTTGATCCAAAAAAACGGATGAACGCATGAAAGATAAAAAAGATTGGAGCCCAGGCGACTGGGCAGTTTATCGGAAAAGTAAACGCAGTCTTTCGCCAGGTCCGCGTGCTACCAATATCAAGGCGGCGTCAAAGGGTGATTCTTACACCTACGTTGTTGAAAAATTCTGGGTGGTTGAGAGCGTTACGCCTGACAACGAAATCTGTCTTCGAACGGCTCGAGGAAAGACGAATCGAATCTCGTTAGATGACCCCAATTTGCGTCGACCAAGTTGGTTTCAGCGAATTCTTTGGCGCGCTCGCTTCCGAGAGGTGGAAGCCTCTGTAGACCAAACTGAGTTCGCGGCCTGAATCCGCGTTCATCTACCGCCGAAGTATCCGTAGTAAAGCAGCTTCCATCAGGGAAAGCAGGTACGCTGAACCACGGAATGCTCTCTTGCGCGGACAAAGGCGTGGGTTTTATTTATTGCCCTCGCTCGAGTCCCACAACCGACTCGGGCGTCGAAGGTCTGTGCCGATGACCCGGGGCGTCGATGGCGTCTACCTGCTACGGCGTGTTAGCATCTTAGCCATGACGCATGGGGCGGATTCATTATTCTAAGAGCGTTTTGATTGATTGCTCATCAGTGACTCGTGGTTGGTGCATCCCCTACCTCATTTCATAACGCGAATCGCAAAACAAAGTACGAATCGAAGCTAAGCTCAAGCTTTAGATAGCAGTGGCCGGCTGTTATGTTCGGGCATAGGCGTCTACGGATGGTTCATGGGTTGTAATCAGCTGGCTACCGATATCGTAACAATGCTCGCCCAATCTGCGGCTGCCGCAGACTTTTACTTCCATCCAGAAAGTCGGGGATGTCCCATCTGTTGTTGGAACTCTTGATTGCCTCGCTTGTTTAGATCGTATCTTCTTTCAACCAAGCGGCAAGCGAGCCCGAAGGGAATA
>JARGNK010000119.1:0-4453 GCA_029213145.1 Rubripirellula sp.
TTCTTTTTTTGTCTAAAAAAAAAAAACGACCCGACGAGCAAAGCTCACCGGGTCGTTTGATGCTCACGTCTGAAGGTTTCAGCGTGTTTACAGTCTCACTAAATTAGCGGACGTAAACAGCGCTGGCCTGAATGACGCGACGCGTAGTGGTCAAGCTAGCACTTGGATCAACAACGGGCTCCGGCATGGGAGCGGCTTCCATTTGTGCAGGAACGGTTGTGCAACCGGCTTCGCAGCCACAAGCTGGCTCGCAGCCACAAGCTGGCTCGCAGCAGGAATCGCACGAGTTACCCTTCTTCATGTGGCCGAACAACTTGGACAGCAGGCCGCCCGACTTTTTGCTGCAACCGCTGTCGCAACCGCTGTCACAGCAAGCGGCTACGTCGCAACCGCAAGCTGGCTCGCAGCAAGCAGGCTCTTCGCAACCACAAGCTGGCTCGCAGGCATCGCAACCGCTGTCGCAAAGATTGCACTTGAACAGTTTCGAAAGCAGTCCACCGGAGCGTTTTCCGCAAGGATCGCACCCGGTGTCACAGCAAGCTGGTGCTCCGCAAGTTGGCTCTGCACAGCAAGTTGGCTCTGCACAGCAAGTTGGCTCTGCACAGCAAGTTGGCTCTGCACAGCAGGCTGCTTCTTCGCAACCGCAAGCTGGCTCTTCACATCCGCATGCAGGCTCGCAGGTGTCACACACTGCGTCACATCCATCATCGCAGCAAGCGCTTGCACTGCCGCAACCTTTGATACCGAGCATTCGGTCCAACAGGTCAAAGCCATAACTCTGAGTGCTGATACAGCAACCGAGCACGACCATCATTGTCATTATTGTCCGCTTCATTGGAGCCACGTCTCCCTTTCTCGCTTTTGCGGGTCGTAAGTCATGGTGCCAGAACACTCGGTCAATCTTTCCGCGGTAAGAGCGTTTCAAATCGGGAGATGCAGTCGGCGGACGAAGTCGCCGGCGAGCGCATCTCGAAATCATCCCATGCCGAACACTAACGGGTCGGGTGCGGACACCCGGCCCGCCGACTTCGTTCAGTTCGACATTACTCGTACCTGAGAGCTTCGAATGCCCTCAGAAGGATTCACGTCCTGTTCGGTACACCAACAGGCTTGACATCCGATGTCAGGCCTCTGGGTCCCCGTTGGGCAGAGGTGGCTGGTGCCACTTTTGTGCCTTCGGTTCTGTAACGGTATCGACCTTGGTTCGGCTGGTGATAAATGTTCCATGGGATTTTTGCCCGCTTGGAAAGCTTTAACGATTGAGCAAGAAAAACTGCGTCACAGCACAACCAGCAATCCTTGACACCTGCGCGTGGCGTAGCCCGAGCAATCGGTATAAACTGACGGACGGAGCGATTAGGCGGCGTCTACCGGCGACAGAACCACCCACCAGGAGGGATTGGCCAAATTCGCTTGACCCCGCCCTTAACGCCCGCTTGAGTCGCCAGCCAAATTCCAAGGCCGTCTTCTGTCGCGTGTCCTCTCCACCCCAAGTCATCGAGTGTCGTCCCCACCCCAAGTCATCGATCTGAGCAGCTTGCCGGCGATTCCCTGTCCATGCGGGACCGCTCGGCGGGCCTTCGCGGACCGAGACGACTACCCAGGGACAGTGCATTTGACTGAGATCAGCAGCGATGCAAAACGTCATTACCACTTGAAACAATCTGAGATCTACATCGTGCTTGAATGCGACACAGGGGCTTCGATTGAGCTGGATGGTTTGTTGCACCCTGTCACACCCATGACAGCCGTGATGATTCCGCCCGGTGTTCGGCATCGAGCCGTCGGGCAAATGAAGGTGATAATTTTATGCACACCGAATTTTGACCCCTCAGATGAGCTTTTTGACTAACTTGCCATCTGACTTTTTAAATATTGATTTCTCCCCAACCAGTGATTCTTCCGAGACTTCCGATGCAATTCAGTTTCTATCCGTCGAGTTGTCGACTGATCGTCGCCCTGCTGGGCACCGCCATCTTGTCCACGGCCAGCACGGCGGGTGATTGGCCTTATTGGCGAGGGCCTCATTTTGATGGCACTGCAGAAGTAACTGGATTACCCGACGATTGGGATTCCAACGGCGGGGAAGGCAGCAATGTGCTTTGGACCCGAGATGATATTGGTGGGCCCTGTACGCCAATCGTGATGAATGGACGTCTTTACACCATACAGCGGGCGGAACCTGGAACACCACGCGAAGGTGAAAGGGTGGTTTGCTTGGATGCCAAAACAGGTGAGACGATTTGGGAAAATCGTTACAACGTCTGGTTGTCGGATGTGCCTGCCGAAAGGGTTGGCTGGAGCAGCGTCGTCGGTGACCCAGAAACCGGCAACGTCTACGCCTTAGGTTCCTGCGATATTTTTCAATGCATGAACGGAGAGACAGGGGAAACCATTTGGAAGATTCCACTGCACGAGCAGTTTGGAATGTTGAGCACCTACGGAGGTCGAACCAATTTCCCGATCATTCACGAAGATTTGGTGATCATCAGCGGCATTATTATCAATTGGGGTAAGTCAGCAAAGCCAAACCATCGTTTAATCGCGATGGACAAACGAACAGGATCCGTTCGTTGGTTCGGCGGCACTAGGGATCTACCCTACGACACGACCTACTCCGCACCTAGCCTCGTCACCATCGATGGTCAGCGTCAGTTGGTGATGGGAGCCGGCGATGGATCGATCTGGGGATTCCAGCCGCGGACAGGCAAACAACTATGGCACTATGACATGTCTTTGCGAGGCATCTTTGCGACACCATTGGTAGTGGGTAACACCGTATTCGCCAGTCACAGCGAGGAAAACGTCGCACCTTACAACAACGTCATGGGTGCCGTCGTGGCATTGAAAATCAGTGGTACTGGCGACGATACCAAGGTCGAGGAATTATGGAAACAAATGGAAGTCGTCGTTGGCTACAGTGAGCCAGTCTTCATTGACGGCCGGCTGTATGTGGTCGATGACCGCTGCAAGATGTGGATCTTTGACGCCGAAACAGGCGAGCCGATTGTGGAACGCAAAGCGTTCGTCGGAAGCCGGCAACGGGCGGCACTACTGCACGCCGATAATAAGATCTACGTATTAACCGAGAATGGTCGATGGGCAATCATCGAACCCACAGAGGACGGATTTGAGGTAATCAACAAAGGTCGGGTCCGAGATACCGGCTTTGCCGGTTCGCCAATCGTTGCCGATGGTCGATTGTATTTCCCCAGCACAACGGCTCTGTACTGCGTAGGCACGGAGGATGGCAAGCAAGCATCCGTTGATATCGCCAATAACATGGGTGAGGAAACCCCTGTCAGTGAAAATCCGGATATCTCGCAGTTGCAAATCGTCCCCGCAGAGCAACTACTAAGACCCGGGCAAAGTATTGAATTGACGGCATTCGCCTACAACCAATTGGGACAGAAATTAGCCGATCCTGCAGAGATTAGCTTTAGCGTTGATGGCTCGGGTTCAATCAATGGCTCCACCTATACCGCCGACAACGATGCAAAACATACCGCCGCCACGATTTCGGCAACGGTCGGCGATGTAACGGGAGCGACTCGAGTGCGAGTGGTTCCAAATTTGCCTTGGAAATTCACCTTCGATGATCTCACTGATCCGCCACTTCCGTGGGTCGGGGCGCGTTATCGCCATATCATTCGTGAAGTCGACGGTTCCCCTGCGCTGACTAAAATCACGACCATTCCCAAGGGTGCCCGCAGTCGCGCCTGGATGGGCCATAGCGACCTATCGGAGTACACGATTAGCTCCGATGTAATGGGAGCTCGAATGAGCGACCAGTTACCAGACATTGGACTGACAAATCAGGGCTACGTATTGGACCTGATGGGTGAGAGTCAACAACTACAGATTCGCACTTGGTCAGCCCAACTGAGACTCGATTCGCAAGTACCATTTGCTTGGAAAGAAGACACTTGGTACCGGATGAAGTTTCGAGTCGACATCGAAAGTGAACCGCCCGCCGCTGTGGCAGTTTTACGGGGGAAGGTCTGGCCACGCGATGAACCCGAACCAAAGGAATGGACGATCACCGCGCGGGATGAATCACCCAACCTTTCAGCCAGTCCCGGCCTTTACGGCAACGCGAAAGTCGCGGAACTTTACTTAGACAACATCGAAGTTGTCGCCAATTCAGACCAGCCGTAGTGGCTGCGATCGATAAACTCCACATCTGCCGACACCGGCAATCGGATTGATCGTCGCACGGGCGGTCAGTCCACGATCACGAAAAACAACACTCCCAACTAAAACCGTTAAGTAACCATGCAAAAGAACGAATTCTCCGCTTGGACCCTTCTGCTCGTCGCGTTGGTGCTGGGCAGCATTTCCACGGTGACGCTCGGCGGATGTAAGCCGGCGGATGAAGTCGATGTCGATACTGCCAACGTCGACCCACCAGAAACGGCCACGACGGAGAATGAGGCTCCACCGACGGAGACCG
>JARGNK010000119.1:4553-24049 GCA_029213145.1 Rubripirellula sp.
CCACCGACGAAACCGCCACCGACGAAACCGCCACCGACGAAACCGCCACCGACGAAACCGCCACCGACGAGACTACGCCCGAGGCAAGCTCGGAGAACACCAGTGCGAATCCTGATGCGAGCTCAGATTCGACAGACCAAGTGGCCGCTGTTGGCGAAGCGGCCCCGACGGCGCCAGAGTCTGCATCCACACTGGTCGCAAAAGTAGCGGAAGATTATGCCCCCAAGCAGATCATGGAAGCTGGAGGGGATTGGCCACAGTGGGGCGGGACTCGTGAAAAAAACAACGTACCGGGTGTGAAGGAGGTACCGCTGGAATGGAACATTGGAAAGTTCGATCGGCGAACCGGTGAATGGGACGCCAGCCGAGCGTTGAACATCAACTGGTTCGCAAACCTAGGGAGCCAAACATATGGCAACCCTGTTGTCGCAGGTGGCAGAGTCTTTGTCGGCACCAACAACGGAGCCGGTCATCTAAAGCGATACCCTTCAAAGGTCGATCTTGGTTGTCTACTCGCATTCGACGAAGCGACCGGCGAGTTTCTGTGGCAACACAGCAGTGAAAAACTGATCACCGGCCGCGTCCACGATTGGCCGCTGCAAGGAATTTGCTGCGCCCCGCTGGTAGAAGGCGATCGAATGTGGTTCGTCACCAGTCGTGGGGAAGTTCGCTGTCTCGATACGGACGGCTTTTACGACGACGAGGATGATGGACCAATTACCAACGAAATGGTCTCAGTTGCAGCAATCATGAACGCGGGTCCAGCGGCAGCCGGTCACGCAGCCACCCTGGAAGGTTTGGCGGCAGGGACGCTGTCTGACGCAGCCAAGAAAGCACTCGCAGATGCTGGATCGGCTCTTGAAGGAGAGGCAACGGTCGAGACCGTAGAAGCTGGCAAGCATTGGAAAGTGACCGGCAACTTCGACGGTGTTCAACGAACCTTGACCGTTCGGCAAATTGGCCCGCGAATCAAATTCATGAAGGCACTCGGTGTCAACGACAAACGAGACGCTGATGTCATCTGGGTTTATGACATGATGGGCCCCGAAATGGGAATTAGCCAACACAATATGTGCTCGTGCAGCGTTACCAGTTATGGAGACCTTTTACTTGTCAACACGGGCAACGGTCTCGACGAATCGCACTACAACCTGCCCGCTCCAGATGCCCCGAGCTTTCTGTGCATGGACAAGAATACCGGCGAAGTACTGTGGACCGACCGGTCACCTGCCAAAAACATCCTGCACGGTCAGTGGTCGAGCCCAACCGTAGGCGTGTTCGACGGTGTTCCACAAGTTTTGTTCGCCGGTGGTGATGGCATCTTATACAGTTTCGTCGCAAACCGCGGTAACAACGGAGAGCCGGAACTGCTTTGGAAGTTCGACTGTAATCCCAAGACGAGTAAGTGGATCCTGGGTGGAGAGGGAACACGTAACAACTTGATTGCGACACCGGTTGCCTACGGCGACTATGTTTACATCGCTGTCGGGCAAGACCCAGAGCATGGCGAAGGCGAAGGCCATCTGTGGTGCATCAATCCCACCATGCGTGGTGATATCTCCCCAACCCTTGCTGTGAAAATCGACGAGGAAGGGAAACGTGTGCCAATTGCACACAAGCGGATCCAAGCGGTTGAAGAAGAAAAAGGCGAGATCGAGATCGACAATCCCAATTCCGGCGTTGTTTGGCACTACAGCATGAACGATGGCAATGAGGACGGCGAAATCGACTTCGAAGAAGAGATGCATCGAACAATTGGAACGGTGGCGATCAAAGATGATGTGCTTTACGTCGCCGATTTTTCAGGCTTGGTGCATTGTCTGGATGCCAATGGAACCGATGACGGCATGCCAATCGTGCACTTCACTTATGACATGTTGGCACAGAGCTGGGGCAGCCCACTGATTGCTGCGGATCATGTGTTTATCGGTGACGAGGATGGTGATGTCGCTATCTTCGAATTCGGTGCCGAAAATGTTGAACCCATCGATGAAATCAACATGGGTAGCAGTGTCTACAGCACCCCCGTCGCGGCGAATGACAAGCTGTTCATTAGCACGAAGGACAAGCTATTCTCGATTGGAATCAAAAAGTAAACGGATTCCTGATCCTGTAATCCAAACCTGATTCTATGATCCAACGCGGTTTTGCCGATGACTTGGTTGTCGGCAAAACTCGTTTTATCAGGCAGCTCTTCCCGTTTGACATCAAAGCAGAGGTTCATGCCAAAAGTTCTACTCGACTGCGGAAACTGCGGTCCCGATTTCAATGCCATCCGCGCGATGGCGGAACAACAATTCGGTGCGGAAGTGCGTCAATCGCATGGGACCGAAGATACGCTTGATCTTTTGCGAGCTGGCGACATTGATTTGGTCACCGTCAATCGCAAACTAGATCGTGACTACAGCGACGGAATCGAGGTCATCAGAGCGATCAAAGCTGATCCGGAAGTGTCGTCAGTACCGGTGATGTTGGTCACCAACTTTCCCGAGCACCAGGCACAAGCCGCCAGCGAAGGCTGCGTGCCAGGGTTTGGCAAACTTGCAATTGGTGATCCAGCCACGCATGCACTTTTAGCGCCATTTCTGGGATCTTGATACGCTCTGAAATACCGCTGTTGATGAACGGCAGAAGCCCGCCGGTCACCGGCTTTTTAAACAACTTTTTACCAGGCTCCCAACGCTTCAAACTTCTCTGACCGGCCTTGTCCTGGCAGAATCCGGTCAGCGGGGTGTAAAATGAAAGCTTGAGATTGTTTTTTGATGAGACCAGATTTCTGTTGCAAGCAACTATCTGCTGAGATGAAGGGGCCATGAACGGTAGCTATCGAAAAATGCTTGCCGCTAAAATCCATAGCGCTACGGTAACGGGCGCGGATGTGAACTACGAAGGCAGCGTAACGATCCCGCCAGAATTGCTGGAGGCAGCTGAAATTCACCCCTACGAATCGGTGCATATTTGGAACGTGACGCGAGGGACACGGTTAGAAACTTATGCGATCACGGGGCTGCCGGGCTCAAATGACATTTGCGCTAACGGGGCTGCCGCCCATCTGATTCGCCCTGGCGACCAGGTTATCCTGGCTAGCTACATACTCATCGCCCAGGAAAAGATCGCCGAACATCGGCCAAAATTAATTTTTGTTGACGAATCCAACCAAATCACTCACTGTGGCCCTGAATTGGCGGGTCCCCAACAACGGAGCACGGCCCCTGGCCGCTGAGAAACGCGTGCAAGGTATCGGCCTTCTCCTTATCGCTGTCATGATCGGCCTGTTCGCAGGCGGGTTACTGGGAACCCAACCGAGTGTAAACGGCTACTTGGCCCGGCATCTTGAGCACCCGCTACAAGCGACTGTCATATCGTTTGCCAGCGGGACAGCGATTATCCTTTTGATCACCATATTGGGGGGAAATTTCCCTCCACGATTCAGCTCGCCAGCGACGGAAATGCCGTGGTGGGCTTGGTTTGGCGGCGCAATTGGCGTGGTCATGGTGACCACCTCTCTAATCCTTGTCCCACGAGTCGGTTCGCTGCCATGGTTTGCGGCGGTCATGTGCGGGCAAACGGTCGCCGCGCTAGTTCTCGATCACTACGGTTGGCTCGGAAACCCACGAACCCCCATTTCATCACTGCGGCTCCTCGGAGCGGGGCTGCTGATTGCGGGCGTGCTTGTGATCGTCCAAGCTAAGCGGCTGGAACACATCGAGAGAACGCCTTCGGAGACCGAAATGGAGGCCTCCACAGGCCTAGAGGACGGGCCGTAAGCTGAACCAGTTGGCGGAAACCATCCGAAAGCATGGAATTCACGGTTGAGGCAAATTTTGTCCCGTCCTATGGTATTGGCGACCCAAACCTCTGGTAATACCGACCCAGGTTCTCCGGATTCACATGAAGTACTGCCAACTCGATCGAATTACATCGCTCCAGCCGGGGGTCCGACTGACGGCTGAGCGGACACTGCGGGATGAAGAAGAGTACTTGAAAGACCATTTCCCACGGTTTCCAGTGATGCCCGGCGTCATGATGCTCGAAGCCCTTCAGCAGGCTGCAATGTGGATGATTCGCACCGGTGATGATTTTCGCACCCCATTGGTGTTGCTCCGAGAAGTCCGAGGCGTCAAATTTGGCGACTTCCTGTCACCCGGGGAAACCCTGGAAATCACTGCGGAGTCGATCAAAACTGTTGGAAATCGAACGACCGTCAAAGCAACCGCCACAAAGCAGGGACGAACAACCGTCTCGGCCAGGTTGATTCTCGAACGCTGTGGAACGGAAGAACCAGAGCGATTGGGAACTGACGAGGACGTCCGCGCCAGAAGCCAAAAACAATTTCACGAACTGTTCGGTGATGTCCCGTTGTGCAAATGATGACAGAACCACCAAACTTTCATCTACCTAGAACACCTTTGAAGACAAGATAAGGATTCGACATGTCAGACGACGAAATTTTCGAGAAGGTCCAAGAATCATTGATCGAAGCGCTAGGAGTCGATGACGACGAAGTAACCCCTGAGGCCACGCTGGTTGGCGACCTAGGTGCCGAGTCGATCGATTTCCTCGATATTGTGTTCAAACTCGAGAAAGCATTCGACATCACGATCCCTCGTGAGGAATTGTCGCCAGAAGATATTTTGACCAACAGCCAGTACGTGCTTGACGGAGTGGTAACGGCCGATGGCATGGCGGAACTTAAACGCCGAATGCCGTGGGCCAATCTAGAGGAGTTCGAAAAGAGCCCAAAAGTTCAAGATTTCGGCAACTTGCTCACGGTCGGTGACCTTTGCGCCTACGTTGGCAGCAAGTTGAGCTGAAATCTGGGAGAGTCCTGGAATCTGTCGTCGATCTGATCTATCCCTTCTTCATCTTTTAATTTTTCGTCCATGCGTTGGTTTTGGGTCGATCGATTTACGGAATTCGTTAGCGGCAGTCATGCAAAGGGCATCAAGAATGTTGCCCTCGATGAAGAAGTCCTGGACGAATACCAGCCTGGCTTTCCCTACCTGCCGTCCACGGTCATCATCGAGGGCATGGCACAGATCGGTGGCATCCTGGTCGCTGAGCACTTTGCATTTGATAAACGTGTCGTACTAGCGAAGGTTGGAAAAGCTACTTTTCACGAAGTAGCACGCCCCGGCGACCAACTTCGCTACACGGTCAAGATGGACGGAATTCAACCGGACGGGGCAACGGTGGCGACCACTAGCTATTGTGGAGATGTGCTGCAGGCTGAAATCGAACTCATGTTCGCTTTCCTGGAACCGAATCGAATCATGGATGGACCGTTATTCAAACCGGGTGACTTAAGAGCCATGCTTCGTCTGATGAATTTCTTCCATGTTGCCGTCGATCGCAATGGTGATCCCATTCCCGATTACGCCAATCTGTAACCCAGATCAACAACCTGTCGTTTTCTAGACTGTTTCCGTTTTCTTTTCGCCCAAAGCATCCCCATGCGTCGTCGCGTCGTCATTACCGGCATTGGAACGATTAACCCCATGGGCCACGACCCGGAAACGGTTTGGTCTGGTCTGAAGGAGGGCAAAAGTGGCGTCGCTAAAACCACCTTGTTCGATGCCAGTGGGTTCCCTACCAAAATCAGCGCCGAGGTCAAAAACTGGGACGTCTCTGCCTGCGGTGAGAGTGTCGATGAATGGAAGAACCGAGGGCGGCACACCAGGTTTGCGGTTGGAGCGGCCAAACAGGCGGTCGCCGATAGCGGGGTCGCGGAAACGATCAAGGACCCAACCCGATTCGGTGTTTACCTGGGGAGCGGTGAAGGCAACCAGGACTTCATGACGTTCAGTCGGATGATGGCAGCAGCGATGAAGGATGGTGAATACGATGCCAGTAAGTTCATTGCGACCGGGCTGGAATTGCTCGACCCTGCGATGGAACTCGAACAAGAACCCAACATGCCGGCCGCTCACCTGGCAACCATGTTCAACGCTCAAGGACCAAACCTGAACTGCTTGACCGCTTGTGCCGCGAGCAGTCAAGCCGTCGGAGAAGCTACCGAGATCATCCGTCGAGGTGAGGCTGACGTGATGCTGGCCGGTGGAACCCACAGCATGATTCATCCCTTCGGTGTTACCGGTTTTAACCTGCTCACCGCATTGAGCGAGAGCAACGAGGAACCCACCAAAGCCAGTCGGCCCTTTGACCGACTCCGCAATGGATTCGTGCTGGGTGAAGGCTCCGGGATGGTCATCTTGGAAGAATTAGAAGCAGCTCAAAAACGTGGCGCCCAAATCTACGGCGAGATCGCGGGCTATGGGACCACAGCGGATGCCTACCGCATCACCGACATTCCTCCGGACGGACACGGGGGAATCGCCGCAATGCGGATGGCAATCGCCGATGCTGGGCTGAAGCCAGACGAAATCCAGTACGTGAATGCCCACGGAACGAGCACCACTGTCAACGACAGAGTGGAATCTTTGGCCTGTAGAGAAGTCTTTGGTGATGCCGCTCACAAGATTCCCGTCAGCAGTACGAAGAGTATGATGGGCCACTTGATCGCTGCTGCTGGTGTGACCGAAATGATTGTCTGTTTGCTGGCGATTCGTGACTCCGTCCTGCCGCCGACAATCAATTACGAAAACCCAGATCCCGATTGTGATCTCGATTACATACCGAACGAAGCACGAGAAGCTTCTGTTCGTTATGCACTGAACAATAGCTTTGGTTTTGGTGGCCAGAATGTGACGCTTTGCCTGAGCCGATTTGAAGATTGATCGAAGCGAGTATGCGAAATTTTTCTGAAGCTGAACTAACAGCATTTCTCGACGAAGCGCTCCCCGCCGGGCGTTGTAGCGAATTGGAACATGAGCTTCGCACCAACGCCGAGTTGCGAAACCAGCTGATCGAAGCTCGTGGCAGAGAATCGGCGGGATTGCACACTCTTGGCGCTATCTGGCGACGTGCTCGCCTGTCGTGTCCCGATCGAACCGAACTGGGACAATACACACTCGGCACACTCGAATCTGATCAGGCTGATTACATTCGATTCCATCTCCAAGTTATCGGGTGCCGCTATTGCCAAGCCAACCTGGCCGATCTTGAAGCGGCCGCTGAAGCTAGCGATCAACCGCAGCAGCGACGTCGCCGATACTTTCAAACCAGCGCGGGCTATCTGAAGAAATAAGTGCCCGGTTTCATAATTGAATCAACTCCCACCCTATGAAATTGACCCATCACGGCGCTCACGAGGGTGTCACCGGCTCCTGTCATCAACTCTCATGGGCTCGCAAGAAGAGTTTGCTCGTCGATTGCGGAATCTTCCAGGGCGATGATGCAAAAAAGCATCCAAACCCGGAGATTGAATTTTCGTTAGAAGGCATTGAATGCCTGTTGCTAACCCATGTTCACATCGATCACGTCGGTCGCATGCCCTATTTGCTGGCGGCCGGATTCGATCGCCCGATCTACTGCAGCCAACCAACTGCCCGATTGCTGCCCTTGGTGATGGAAGATGCACTGCGGATCGGGTTTACCCGATCGCGAAACCTGATCAAGAAATTCCTACATCACATCGGTAAATTACTTCGACCGCTACCCTATGGCGAGTGGAATGTAATCGAGGATGGTGTCAAAATCCGTTTGCATCCCGCCGGGCATGTTCTCGGCTCCACCATTTTTGATGTTGATTTACCCACCGGCGAGCGAGTGGTCTTCTCCGGGGATGTCGGAACCGGCAGTGATCCATTGTTGCGTAAACCAGTCCCGCCTGAAAAAGCCGACTTGTTAGTACTGGAAAGCACTTACGGGGATCGTCTTCACGAGTCTCCCGAAGATCGGCAGGAAACGCTCGAGAAAGTCTTACGTCGCACCCTGCAAGACCGCGGCGTCACAATCATCCCGGCATTCAGTCTCGGCAGAACTCAAGCTCTGCTTTACGAAATGAATGCCATCTTCAATCACGTGCAACAAAGCGACGGCCGATCACTGATGAAACAGATCGACGTGATTGTCGACTCGCCGCTCGCCTCGAGATTTACCGAGCTTTATAAAGAGATGAAGGATTACTGGGGCATTGAAGCGCAACACTTAATGCGTACCGATGATCAACCGCTCGTCTTTGAGAATTTGACAACTGTGAACGATCATCGCGAACACCGCGATACGCTTGAATACATCACCCAGCACCGGTTGCCCGCGATCGTGGTTGCAGGCAGTGGGATGTGCACTGGGGGACGAGTCGTTAACTACCTAAAACGACTGCTTGGAGAAAAATCCACTGACTTGGTCTTTGTTGGTTACCAAGCAAGCGGGACTCCCGGTCAGTTGATCAGTCGTGGGAATGACTGGGTTCACCTTGACGGGCGGAGATATGATATTGCGGCGGACGTCCACCGAATCAACGGCTATTCCGCACACGGAGATCAGGCCGATCTGATCGAGTTTGTCGAGGGGATGCAGCAAGCTCCAGAGGAGATTCGATTGGTACACGGTGAGTATCAGCCTAAAAAAACGCTCGCAGCCGAGTTGACCAAACGCGGTTACAAGATTGTTTAACCCCATGCCAACCGAAGGATCCAAGTTGGACATTCAAACCAACGCCGATGTCGCGATCATTGGTGCGGGCCTAGCCGGCCTAACTTGCGGTGCCCTTCTAAGTGAAGCGGGTAAAAAAGTCATCGTCCTCGAAGCAAGCGATTGCATCGGTGGCCGCGTTGCGACTGACATGGTCAATGGGTTTCGACTCGATCACGGGTTTCAAGTTTTACTCACCGCTTACCCGGCTTGCCGTGACATGCTGGACTACGATGCGTTGAAGTTGCGTTATTTCGATCCGGGTGCCTTGATTCGTGCTAACAGACAATGGCGACTGCTTGGTGATCCATGGCGAAAACCAAGTCAAGCGATCGCTACCTTGATGAATCCTGTTGCTTCGATAGGAGATGCCTTTCGAATTTTGCAACTGCGGCGAGATGCGAGACGTGGTTCACTTCGTGATCTTTATGAGCGCCCACACCAAACGACGGAAGCGGAATTGCAAAACCGTGGTTTCAGCAAACGCATCATTGACGACTTCTTTCGCCCTTTTATTGGCGGCGTATTCCTTGACGATTCGCTACAAGTTTCCAGCCGAATGCTCCACTTTGTTTTCCGCATGTTTTCCAATGGTGGCATTGCAATCCCCGCCAAAGGAATGGCCGAGATCCCAAAACAACTTGCCCACCGTATGCCATCCGGTGTGATTCATCTTCAATGCACAGCAACACGAGTACGCGGCAAAGAAGTTCAACTCAGCGATGGCAGAATCCTCAATGCACCAGACATTGTGGTCGCCACCGAAAGCAATGCTGCGGCAAAACTGCTCGAGATCCCAAGCATCGAAACAACCTGGGGTTCCACCACCACGGCTTATTACTCCTGCAACCATCCACCCGACGATCGCAAACTGCTTATGCTGCGAGGGGACGAATCTGGACCGATTCAAACGCTCACGGTGCTAACCAATATTGCTCCTGAGTACGCTCCGAAGGGGAAATCTCTGATCTCGGTCAGCTTGGTTTCCTCAGGTGAGCCATACAAAGACCTTCCATTGATCGACCAATCGATTCGCAACCAGCTAAAAAAATGGTTTGGCGATCCGGTTGACGGTTGGGAACGGCTAGGGATCTACCAAGTTCCCTATGGCCTTCCCCGGTCCAGTTTGGAACCGATTCATCGTTCGATTCATGCGTCCGATTGGGGCGGACCAGATCGTGTCTGGATCGGGGGCGACCACAGTGAAACCCCAAGCATTCAGGGGGCCATGAACAGCGGTATTCGAATTGCCGAAGCGATCCTCGGGTCAGTTCCAATCCCTGTGCACTGAATCATCTAAGGGCGGCTTCGCTTGTACGACGATTCATCCTGTGAAGCGAGCAAGGTCGTTCCGTCAGTGGAATCACTCGGACAGCAACAGGTCCCACTGAATAATCTCGCCGAAAGTGTCATCGGCTTCGGTCTTTTCTTCAGCTTCGATCTTTTCGTCAGCTTCGATTCTGGGAAGCGTTTCGATCAACCCGGAGACCTCTGGATCAGCGAGCGCCTGCATCAGCGCAGGTGTCGAAGAGTTTTTCGGGACTCCCCGTCCAACCGATTCAGACTCGATCATTTCCAGACGATCCTCCGTTATCTCGGGCGACGAGTGGAGCTTGATATCATCTGAGTTCACGGGTTTACCTTGGCGGTCTTTCTCGTTTGCCTCACCTCGCTTTGCTCCGTCCAGTGAATCCGCATCGACCGGTTCAGCAAGCCGCACAATCGCTTGAGAATCAAATCCGCCTGGACGATTCGGATCATATTCTCCGAGCGAAATGCGACGAACCGCAGGGGCCGTCTCGATCTGGATTGAACGGATTTCAAAGGGCGTTCGCAATTCAAACGCTTTCGAATTTTTGCCACGATTTACGATCGGTTGGGTTTGCGCCTCAACCTTGCGAATCATCGCCGCAAAGTCTGTGGCACTTTGCGGAAGCGGCAGAGCGCGATCGGCAGTAAGTTGCCTGGCCGCATGGATAGGGTGAGGCAGTTGTGATGACGATTTGGCAACCTGTGGAGGGGCTACGCGCACCGATAATTCGCGTGGCGCTGCGGGGCTAGCGGTCGAACCGTCACGCTTCGTTTGGTTTGTAGCAAAAAAAGTCCCACCACGATCGGTTCCGGCGCCAAAGCCTGAAATCAAGCGAGCTCGCAGAAAGGAGGAGCCAGTTGGCTCTTCAGCCATCGAAATCGCGGGAACGACCAGCGCAGCACATGCGAGTAATTTCCGCGTACCGCGCGACTTGCGGATTCGCCAATCCATGAGACCGCATCCTTGAGGGGAACCAAAAAACGAAGCGTTACTTCCCTGTAACACGCAAGGTTGTTTTCGACTTGCTTAAATGTAAACGTCCAATGATTCCATCATTCTGGGTACAAGTGCCAATTTCAACGGGGCGCAGCTCTCAGTATCCGCCGCAGCCAGAATAATTGCAGATACCAAACAAGCAGTGGAAGCCGGCTAAACCATACAACGGGACTCGAATCAACCTCCCAATCAAATCAATCGTTGCAACCGGACCAATCTCATCGGCTGCTCCCTAATCTCACTCCAAAGGCCGAATTCGAATATCGCGCCAGCGAACTTCAAACGGCCCGCTGTCACTCGGTATCGAATGCACTTGCAAACCAATGAAGCCGAATTGACTAGATTCCGGGTCGCTGACATTAGCAACCGCAACACCGTTGACCCATGTCTGAATTCGGTCTCCTTTGGCGCGAATTACAAATCGATTCCAACGGCCATTTTGGTAGGCATCTTTGATGGGTTGCTCAACTGTGATCCACCCTCGCCCAGTTCCCTCACTGTAGACGTAACCACTCTCACCCGGCGCATTTTCAATTTCGATCTGCGGGCCATGAACTCGCCCATTCTTGAACTCGCTCTTGCTGAGGGAACGAATCTGAACGCCACTATTCAGTCCAGCCGCGGCATTGACTTCGAACGTTAATTCAAAATTCCCGTAGACCGCATTGCTACACAAGAAAGAATTCGGGCTTCCCTCAGCTGTCTTCCCTACAATGAAGTCATTCTCGACTCGATAGGTTGCTGTTCCGTTGCGTTGTGTCCAACCGGTGAGATTTTTACCATTAAACAAAGGGGTCCAATCACCCGTTTCAATGTTGGGTATCGACTGAGAATAGGCGGGTTTGGAGTCATTTCCCGACAATTGGGAGACGAAGCAAGCCAACGTGGCGAGGGCGAAAACAATCGACTTCATGACAGATCTGAACTTGAATGACACGGGATCAAGACATCCTTTCGCAACTACTTCTCTCCAATTCGATCACCTAAATTCTAACATCAAATCTCGCGGCTTCTAAGCTGACGCCTCTGCTTTTAAGATGCTAGATTCAAAACCGGAGTAAATGAATGTCTAAGTTTGCACGCGGCCCCTATCCGGCCACCCGAATGAGGCGGGTACGAAACCATGCCTGGTCTCGACGCCTCGTCCGGGAAAATCAGTTGAGTACCGCCGATTTGATTTGGCCCCTGTTCGTCTTTGACGGGCCCGGCCGCCAAGGTGTGGCAAGCTTGCCCGGCGTCGACCGACTCGGGACGGACCAAATCGTGGGTGAGGTGGTGAGAGCCTGCGAACTGGGGATTCCAGCAATCGCTATTTTCCCGGCGACCAACCCGGAATTGAAAACCGAGGATGCGGCCGAAGCGATCAATCCCGACAATCTTGTGTGCCGTACGGTGCGTGCTGTAAAGCAGGAAGTCGGCGATCAGATAGGCATCATCTGCGACGTAGCACTCGACCCTTACAGTAGCCACGGCCAAGATGGACTCGTTCGAAATGGACGCGTACTCAATGATGAAACCATCGAAGTCCTCTGCCAACAAGCCTTGGTCCAAAGTGAGGCTGGCTGTGACATCATTGCACCGAGTGACATGATGGATGGTCGGATTGGTGCTATCCGCAAGGCACTTGATGAATCCGGCAAACAAGATGTCCAGATCATGTCTTATGCCGCCAAGTACGCGAGTGCTTTTTACGGACCATTTCGGGATGCCGTCGGGTCGGCCACCAATCTTGGTGGCGCGGGAAAAACAACCTACCAACAAGATCCGGCACAAAGTGATGAAGCCTTACATGAAGTCGAGTTAGACCTCGCGGAAGGTGCTGATAGTGTGATGATCAAACCGGGCATGCCGTACCTCGATATCGTCCAGCGAGTGAAGGAAACATTTCGGGTACCAACCTTTGTGTACCAAGTCAGTGGTGAATACGCGATGCTGTGCGCAGCCGATCAAGCAGGCATGTTGGATCGTCGCTCGACCGTATTGGAAAGTTTGATTTCGATGAAACGAGCTGGTGCAGATGGAATTCTGACGTACTTCGCTGCCGAAGCAGCAGGTTGGCTGTCAGAGCAATGAACCACGCCTGTCCGCCCCCAGAGACCGAACTCGAAATCTTGGCCCGACGCGCCAGCGAACGATTTGCCTGGCACTGGTCGAAGATCCAAATTGCCGGCCAACAACGCTCGCTAGCGGTCGCCTCCGATCCCGACGGAATGCTGTTGGATGCGTGTAAACGCCAAGATGCAGGGGAAGAGGGTGTCATCGATCCGTTTTGGGCGACGACTTGGCGTGCTGCTGCCGGACTGGATCAATTTCTCGCTCGAATCGATCTCAAGCAGGTACCAGTCTTGGAACTTGGCTGCGGAACTGGACATGCAGGCATCGCAGCAGCTTTGCGAGGTGGACAGGTCGTGTTAACCGATGGAGTGAGTGACCCGTTGCTGCTGGTGCAAATGAGTACCTGGGAGCTCCGCGATCGATGCCAAGTTAGGCGATTACGTTTCGGGATAGATCGTTTGCCCGGCCCGACCTTCCCAGTCATCCTCGGTAGCGATGTGACCTACCTCAGACAACTCTGGCCCGACTTGGATGCCTGCCTGAAAACACATCTCAGCAAGGGTGGACAGGTACTGTTGAGTGATCCCTTTCGCATCATCGCCAACGAATTCCGCGAATGGATTCAGCAACATGGTTGGCGTTACGAAGAGCACTCGATCGCGTTAGAGGATGATACTGACCATCCCATCCGGGTGATGAGCCTACGAAGAGAACCGTCGGAATCATAAAGTTAATGTCTGCCTTGATCGGCAAGACAAAGCCAATCGTGCCATTTCAGCAGGCTCCTGAAACGCATTCTCAAGTCTGCGACAGCAAGTGTTCAATTGGCATCCGGAGTTTGAAACTCTCTTGGCAAATCGTATTTACCCGCAGCAACCTTTCGGGTGGTAATAAGAATCTCAGGTTTCCCCGCCTGATCTTTTGTAAGCACCCAAATCAAGGCTTGCTTCGAATCACTGGGGCCCGTCGACGATTTATCTGGATTTGCACCGACGACCAAATCGGTGAGAACGCTTCGCAGCGTTACATTTGATTTTTCAAAGTCACGCACCTGTTGATTCTGCGTAATGCCACTCAATTCCAAATCAGCACCGATGATTCGCACCGGCGGCGCGATCGCACCTTTAGGGAGCTCGGCCTTGAAGGCCCCCACAATGGCATCGATTGCAAACTCTAATGACTCCTGATCAAACGAAACCGACATTTCCTTTTCCAACATTTCCTCGACAGTAAGCTGAGTTTCCGGATCTGTTTGGGTAGTGGCCATCGATTGACCGGTTGTGTTCATCGCAAAAACGACGGCGACGCTCAATTGAGGAACCGATTCGATTGGCAGATAAGAGTTAGCGATGACGATGCCACCGGAGATCCCGTAACGGAATTGACCTGAAACGAATCGCACCATGGAGGGTAACCGTGACGCGAGTAGCCGCCATGAAGCATCTGGCACAGAGGTCACAATAAAATCTTCAGCCCACTGCGGCCATAAGTCGATGGACATTTGCAGTTTCTTTAACAGTGCAGCCTCACTCGTGCCACCACTGGGAGCCAGCCTCGTTTCCAAATAGCATTGATCACCAACGATATCGACCGTAACCAAAGCGCCTGCGACGTCTGGAATCAAAACTGTTTTTAAAGGGTCAACTAATTCGGGAACCACCGAACTTAGCATTTCACGACCATCTGCAAACAAAAAGTTCGGCGTGATCAACGCAACGATGTCCGCTTCAGCGCTAGCCGCACCCCAGAGACGTTCGGTCGATCGCGCCAGTGGGATCGCTCCGCCCTCCGCTTCCGCCACCTCGCTCATCCTCTGGATTGAACCGACAGCGAAACGGGCCACATCAGAACCCTCTGTTTCCGGCAAGTAATAAGCGGCGCCATCGACCGAATCTCCCGCGTAGATTGTGGCACCAGATGATGTGCGTGAAGCTGCTACCTGCCACAGTTCAATTAGTTCCTTTTTGGGTCGTGCTTCGGCCAACACGATGCTCAGCGAAGCTTCCGGCCAACCGCTGGTTCCGGGATGCAATGCAACGGTGCAGCGAGTGATCTGATCCAAAGGAATCTTCGAGGTCGAGGTGACCTGCTGCATCAAGTTTTCCAGATCAGGTGACAGGGCAGCCTGCAAATCTTGGCCGTATTCAGTGCTGATCACCGAAGCAACATCCCAGCTAAGAATGACGGCCGGTCCGGGCGGCAACAGTTCAAGAGATGGCGCCTCGGATTCGGCGGAATACGGCGGGACGTAAAGCAGCCGGTCATCTGAGACTAACTCGTAGCCAGCGACAGCCTCGTTTTCCACCGGCGTCGTTCCTGAATCTTCCGGAGCCCGGTTCGTTACCGAGGGGATGGTCGTGGGCATCGGTGGCCGGCGACGTGGTTCAGGTTTTGTTTCTTGCGAAGGCGGAACCAACAAGCCGATCAACAGGACCAGAACTGCAACGCATAGCCCACCCAAGATGATCGGCGCCCTGCGATCTTTTTTCTTTCTTCTGCGGCGAGGCGGATCGGACTCGCTCGTTGACGAATCCTTCGATACGCCCGCAGGCTCGCTACTGAGTTCAAGCTGTGGAGTCATCGCAGCGGCATCAACGGCCGGTGGTGCCACGGTCGCCGCTGGTTGCACAACCGCCGGCGATGTGGCCGGTTCAGCACTCGGTGGGACTGAACTTGGACTAGCTGGTGTTTCTCGAACCGCCTCGACAGCAGGTGGGATTTTCGTTTCAGCGAAAGATGGATTTGCAGGCACCGTTGGTCCATCAGCTGATTCATGAGGCGGTTGATTCCGCTTACTGGTCTTCGAGGACACCGGCTTTGCCGCATCCCGCGACCCCGTCACAGCACCATCTTTTTCCCGAGCAGGCTTCGACCGGGTGGCCTCCACGGAGGCTGGCGGAACCGACTTGGCGGTCTCAGTGGACTTCACTTTTTGCGTTGACTTAGCGTCTTGCCTTGGCTTGGCCTCTTTCGTTGGCTTGGCCTCTTTTGTTGGCTTGGCTTCTCTCGTTGACTTGGCTTCTCTCGTTGACTTGGCTTCTCTCGTTGACTTGGCTTCTCTCGTTGACTTGGCTTCTTGGGTTTTCCGTTTAGGCTTATCGCTCTTTGCGATTGGGGTTTCTGACTTGCTCGGTTGATTTTCCCGTCGCGTGGTTGCTGCCGGATCCTTCGCTCGCCGCGAACCAGGCGTCTCGGTTTGAGAAACGGTCGGTTGCGAAATCTCTGATGACACAGGCGGCGGGATTGGACCAGCCGCTAGCTCTGATTGAACCATTGGACGAGCCGCTTGCAGGGCGGTCGCCAATTGGTCTGCGGTGCCAAACCTAGCTGCAGCGGTCTTGGCCATCGCGTAGGCAAGAACTCGAAACAGTGGATCACCTGCTTCGCCTTTTGCAACAGCTTCTGCTAATTCCGGTGGTGTTTCGGACGCATGCAGCGCGACCGCATCTTCCACCGTTCTTGCTTTGACTGTCGGCCGCCCAGTGAGCAGACGAAACAATAGGCATCCCAAGCTGTAAATGTCGGTTCCAACGTCGCAGGGATGAGCAGGATCAAGGAACTCTGGCGCAAGGTAGGAGTTGGGTGAATCCAAGCCATCCAACCAAGTGCTGCCAAAATCTTCCCACGGAGTCGCGGGTGGCCCGGCGGGGTCTCGCAAAAGAATCGCGGTACCATCAGTGGTAACCCAAATGCGGTCGAGCCGTAGGGCTCCATGAACCAGCGATCTGGCGTGCATAGCATGCAGTGCTTTGGCGACTGCGATGCCGACATCCACCACCTGTTGCGGCGACAGTGCCGCCCCATTCTGTGTCGACTCGGCAAGTAAAACGCCTGCTGGCAACGAACTAAAGATCGACGTGGTCGCGTCATCGCGGCTGACTTCAAAACCCTGAAGTGTTGTCGCTGAGACTTGTTCATGAGCCTCAAGCCAAAGGTCCCGCCCGCCTGACAATGCTTCCTCAGAGGCACGCAGTAGCACTCCAGTACGTCCGTCTTCCGCATGCCGAACAGAGATCCAGTGAGCGAAGGGAGCCTTCGCGGGATCTCGAAGAATCAGCCATGGCCCTACCCGGATGGTGCCGAGCTCAGAGGCGAGCAGCGATCTCGCTTGAAACTTTGTCAGCACGGAAGTTTTTACCAAGAACTTCGCAAGACTTCTGGCATCACTCGGCGGCGTATTTTGGTGCGCGCGGGTGTAAACCGAGGCCAATTCCCTACAACCGGCGGAATCGGTAATCCCGACCCGTACCATTCTGGTCCAAAACTCGCTCAGGGCGATCGACATGGGCTCACAACGAAAAGAGACGCGAAATGCAGCACTAGCATGATTCTACTTCATCATCAGGTTACTTTGTTCCGGCATGTCTGCGGACAGTACCCCCAGCGGGGCCACAGTCTCCGACTGCCTCCAGGCCGCAGTGGTGAACAGCCCCCAGCACAGTTACACTTTCGCTTAGGAAAACAAGCACCAGCGATGAGAATAGGTCACTTTTGAATATCGTTTATTTGAGTTCCGAGGCAGTTCCCTTTGCGAAGACGGGAGGGCTGGCTGACGTCTGCGGCACCCTCCCCTCTCGGGTTGCCGCGATGGGGCACCGAACGGCCGTAATCATGCCGGCTTTTCGAAGCGTTCGGCATGCAGAGGTGGAAGTCGAAACCACGGACGATAGCTTCGCGGTCTCGATGAGTCCAAACAAGCTAGTCGGGTGTCGCTTGTTAACGGGCCGATTACCTGAAGGCGATGTGCCGGTCTGGTTTCTTGATCAACCCCAATATTTTGATCGTGATTCGCTGTACGGTACACCTAACGGCGACTACCCGGATAACGCCGAACGATTCGCATTCTTTTGTCGCGCCGCGTTGTTGGCGATCGAGCGAATCGGTTGGTCGGTCGACATCGTGCATTGCAACGATTGGCAAAGCGGCCTGGTGCCAGCTCTGATGGCTGCACAACAACGACGCTGGATGAAAAAGGCAGCCACTATTTTCACGATCCACAACCTCGCCTATCAGGGACAGTTTTCAAAAGAAGCTTTTCGTTGGACTGGCTTAGATTGGAAGCACTTCAACCATAACGAATTCGAATATTACGATCAGCTGAACTACCTCAAAACCGGCATCGTGACTGCAGATGCAGTAACCACCGTCAGTCCGCGATACTCCGAAGAAATCCGCACTCAAAATCACGGCTGCGGACTCGATGGGGTTCTTGAAAGTGTCGCCGACCGGTTGACCGGTATCACCAACGGCATTGATCGCAATATCTGGAACCCATCATCCGATAAAAAGCTAACGGCGAACTATGACGTCGAAAATTGGCGTGAGGGAAAGCAACTCAACAAAGCAGCGATTCAACAGCGATACGATTTAGAGGTGAACAACGAAATCCCTCTGATCGGCTTGGTTGGACGCTTGGCCGATCAAAAAGGCTGGGACCTTATCCTACCTGTGCTGCGTTGGCACCTGAGTGAGAATCGTCCGATTCAATGGATCGTGCTGGGCAGCGGAGACCCCCGATACGAGCAGGAACTGCGTGATTTAAGAGAACAGTTCCCGGGTCGCTTCGCACTTCACATCGGCTTCAGTGATGAACTGGCGCATCGAATTGAAGCTAGCTCGGATATTTTTCTAATGCCAAGCCACTACGAACCTTGCGGCTTGAACCAACTTTACAGCCTGCGTTATGGCGCAGTCCCGGTCGTCACGCCAACCGGCGGGTTAGCTGACACCGTCACCGACTGCGACAAGCAATCAATTGCCGATGGAACGGCCACCGGATTCCATATTCGGAGGCTTGACCCAAATGCCCTGGACGAAGCGATTGGGCGGGCACTTCATATCCGGTACCACCAGCCCTCGATTTGGGATCAAATCGTGACCACCGGTATGTCCCAAGACTGGTCTTGGAAGAAAAGCGCCGAACAGTACACCTCGCTTTATGCGAAAACGCTGGCCCTTAAAACCCAACCAAAGTAGATCGTGCCCCACTTGATGGCAAAACGCGGTTTCTAGGCGAATCGAAGGAGACAAACGAGCGTAATGCGGTACGATTACGACTTGTGCAACCGGTTCACTATGACGTCCCTGAATCGTCGCCCGCGGCGAGCCACGTCACCGCGATGGAGCCCTCGAATCGATGATCCAACCCACCAAGCAAGTGCCGTTGGTCGTACCGAGCGATGGGCGAGGAGTCGTTCGCGGCAATCCGACTGCAGAGTCACGACTCGACCCACTCACTGGCAACTGGACCATCTTCTCACCGCAGAGAACGGGGCGGCCGGATGAGTTCGTCGATAGCGATGTCCGGGCAGATTCCAAACTGGAATGTCCGTTCTGCCCAGGCAACGAGGAAGCCACACCTGACCCAGTCTGGTCTGGTCGAATCTCGACGGAGGACTCAGGCTTTGAAATCAGCCAGCCAGGGCAAGAAATCTCTAACGCGGATTGGTCCGTTCGCGTGGTACCGAACAAATTCCCTGCCGTAAACGAGATCGAAACGGCTTCCCCGAAGCGAGTCGACGCTAACCTTTTCCAGCGATCCGGCATTGGTGGCGGCCATGAAGTCATCATCGAATCTCGCCAGCACGTTGAGTCGCTG
>JARGNK010000330.1 GCA_029213145.1 Rubripirellula sp.
AGCACGCTGGTCTTGCTGAGATTGCGAACCTGCAATTCGGGCACTGAGCCGGAGGCACCTAGTTCCTCAACACAGATTGTTTCTCGCTCCATTGCCTCGTCAGCTAGCTGGTATTCAACCCGCGAGTCTGTGGAGGACCGAATGGGGAAGACGGTGAGCCCATCGAAGGTATGTGGGTCTGAAATTTGTAAACTTGGGAATGTAAATGACACGAGACTTATCCTATGAGACCTTGAGGTTGATGGCGGTTCTAATTCGAGTGTTCACTACCAACCAAAGTCCGTAGCGATACGACGGCACAGCATTGCGAGAGCTTGGACATCGAATGCGTTGTGCTTTAAAGCCTTCGTCCATTTGGCCTTTGCCACTGGTGTGAGCAATTTGTACTCCCGGCGCCGCTCGAGTTGTCCACGTACATGCCGAAGCCGGGATGCTTCGCATCCTTTTCCGTAGTCCCTAGGAGGAGAAACATTCAGCATTCCCGCAAAATCCAACAACCGATTACCCCGGCCATTGAGATACGCACCCCGTTGGCGGAGTCGCTTTCGTGACTTCATTACCCGATCATGAGCTTGTGGATAAAAACGTTTTCGCCATTTTTTTGCCAATGGCAGCGCATTTACATAGAGATCACCGAGTTGCCGTCCGGTGATTCCCTCAAGATCATGTAGCTCTTTGTTGCTGTAGCCGCATATCAAGCGGTTTTCTCGCTCGGCACACTCCACCAATTCAATCAACTGAGTCTTCAAATCGTTCGTCTGGATGTTTTTAGCTACCGCAGCAGGCTGCAAAGTTTCGTCTAGCACTGTCTGCTGGAAATGCCCACTCACGAGCGTCCCGCACAGCAGCGGTGGGCCATCTTGGAAACTCTCGAAATCGAGAAAGATAATGCGTTCTAACTGACGCAGTGACAGCTGATTTATCCGGGAATATCGGGCCTGCTGTTTGGCTGGGCTATGCAGGGTCATTTCGGGCATTTCGCCTCTCCTGGTAGGGAAAACATCGTTTCAACTACCTGAGAAGCGTTCGCCAGATCGTTCTATTCGGCTAAATCTCAGAAAAAACTCGGAGTGCCGAATTCGCAGGGATTTTTCGCTCAATCAGCCTGTAGGCGAGTAAGCGTTTCCAAAATTTCTTCGACCTCTGCAGATGTGGCCGGATCGAGCACATTGAATTGGCTTAACAGACCGAGCAGTGGAGTTGCCGCCGACGCGAACTCGAGTGAGTATGATGTCGGCCATTGAATTCCGGAGAATCTTTGCATCACCATTTCAGCGGACCGGGCGATTGAATCGAGTTCTTCAATGGGGACAAAATAACCGTCATTTAACGCCCGGCTGAAAACGATTTGCAATAACGAAGAAACTTTTGCTGCCTCATCGGGTGCATGTCGCTCAAACAGGCTTGCGTACAAAGTTTGCACCGCCAAAGCCCAATCATCCATCAGCAACGAAAGACCAGCCGGACATAAGCGAGAGACATCGTTGAACACCGACTTTGGGTTGGCCAGGATGGAAAGGATGTAGTCACTTAAGTCCACAGGATTTTTCACGCGAGGCTGCTGATGTGGATAATTGGAACCGGTCAATTGCTTGTACAATCCCCGCATCTTTTCCAAGACCTCATCCACCGAAATGCGTGCTTCAGGTTCGATCTCTGTCATCTGGGACAAGACTGCGTCTACTTGTTTCCAGCACGAGCTATCGTGAACAATTCGATGGATCTTAGCTTCACGCAATAGCTGCAACGTCTTTCCTAGACTGTAGACGTCAGTAGCGGGGCTAGCATTTTTGACTTGCGACTGCTCCGGTGCCGCAAAGCGAGCATCAAAACCATAAACGTGAGCAGTGCCTGTACCAGCACGCAAAAAACTCGAGACGCCAAAGTCCGCCAAACCCACCCGATAGATATTCGCAGCATCTTCAAAATCAATTGAACGAAACAGAATATTCGCAGGCTTGATATCCTGGTGAATGAGTCCTTTTGAATGCAGATGCTGCAACGCCCAACAGCTTTGGATCGTCACATCAAAAAAATCCGTACTGTACTGATCTTCGCTAACGCTTTTCGGTTGATCAAGTTGATTCGCTAGCGAACCTCGATCCATAAACTCCATTACGATTCCAGGGGTGTTTCCGAACTGGCGGAGGTATTTCCAATTCACCAAGCATGGATGGGGAGGTAAGAGCACATGGTTCCAGATTTCCGCATAGAAATGCTGCAAGTCGAACTGCTGCGGGATCTTAATCGCAAACAACTTTTCTTGGCTTCCTGCAAGGAAGACACTTCCCATTCCTCCTCTACCAAGAAAATCAATTTCCCCATATTCGCTAGCGACGACCTCTGATGTGGTTTGCTGGCAACCTTTGTCACGCACGCAACCGATGCGATCCAACAGGCGCTCCACCGCATCCCTGCACTCTTGCGGCACTAACGCAAGAAACTCATCTGATGAGCGGGGGGAAGTACCGTTCCCCAGGAATTCACTGACTGCCTGATCAATCCAATCCTGACAGTTCTTGCTCGACATTCTTCCGTGTCCCAATTTGTTATCGTTGGTCCGCACTATCGACTATTGCCCTTAGTTTTTGCATAGCTTTTTGAAATCTTTCATGAGCAGTCGCTGAGCCAATGCTGAGTTCAGCTGCAATCTGGGCGTAACTCAACTCATCTGTCAGTCGTCTTTGCACGACAATTCGGAGATCTTCCGGAAGCGTATCGAGTGCTGACCAAACGACTTCAATTAGGTCATCTTTTTCGACGTGAGTTTGCACACCGGTTTCTTTGCTTGCCTCCTCGCTCAGCGTATGGGTGCCGGGAACGATGCGTTTCCGACTCCGCAAAGTGTCTAGCACGAACCAATACATCCGCCTGTACGCTGCTGAAATAAGATGCTGGCTCGTGTTGAAATGCTGAGTGCCAAGCTGTGCAAAGCTCTTCAAGTAGAATTCACTGACGAGTTCATCAACGTCCATTCGAACACAAGAAAAGCGATTGAGCACTGTCCTCGCGACCTCCCGCAAGCTTGGC
>JARGNK010000331.1 GCA_029213145.1 Rubripirellula sp.
AGTCAAGAATCTGGAAACAACAGGAAATCATCGACGAAATGCTGCTGCATGCGACTGCTGGTCGCCGTGTCGCCCGTCTGAAAGGGGGTGATCCAGCTGTATTTGCCCGAACCGCCGAGGAGGTCGCTGCCCTGCAGCAAGCCGGAATTCCGCTGGAAGTGGTCCCAGGAATCACCACAGCCCTCGCTGCAGGATCTTTCGCTGGCATCCCAGTGACCCATCGTGGCCTTGCATCTGCCGTCGCCCTGATCACCGGGCACGAGGAACCGGGAAAGCCCCAGTCGGCCCTTGATTGGGATGCCCTCGCCAAATTTCCCGGCACGCTCGTCGTCTACATGGGTGTGACGACCGCTCGATCCTGGACCAACTCGCTGCTCTCAGCCGGCAAATCGGCCGACACCGCCGCTGCAATCATCCGACGTTGCAGCTTGCCCGATCAGCAGCTAATCCGCTGCCGTTTGGACCAAGTCGCAGACCAACTGACACCAGCCACCCAATTGCGGCCACCCGTCATCGTCATCCTCGGGCCCGTGACCGAACTGGCCGACGCCATCCATTGGGCACGAAGTCGACCGCTGCTCGGTCAAACCGTTTTAGTAACCCGCCCAGCAGATCAGGCAGAAGCTTTGGCCAACCCTCTACGGCAACTCGGTGCCCAAGTGCTGGTCCAACCTGTGATCGAAATCCAGCCCCTGGACGACTGGACCACGGTGGATGCCACGATTGAATCACTGTCCAACTTTGACCTCATTGTCTTCTGCAGCCGCAATGGCGTTCAATCGTTTTTCAATCGCATCCTCGCCACTGGGAACGATCTTCGCTGCATGGGTAATCTTAAAATCGCCGCCGTCGGTGAAAAGACGGCCGACAGCCTGAGCGAATTCCATCTGCGAGCCGATATTGTTCCTTCAGATTTCCGAGCAGAGTCCCTGGCCGAATCATTGACGCAAGAGGCTCGAGACAAGAACGTTCTCATCATCCGTGCAAGTCGTGGCCGCGATGAACTTTCATCTGCTCTGCAACAAGGCGGTGCAAGCGTCACCCAAGTGGTGACCTATCAGCACCTGGACGTTGCTCAAGTAGACCCTTCAATCATCGATTTGGCACGGGCCGAAAAGATTGACTGGATCACGCTGACTAGTCGCGCCACTGCAACCAACGCATTCACGCTATTCGGTGATGCGATGAAGAAAATGAAGATCGCGACGCTAAGCCCCGTTACATCCGCCCGTGTCGAAGAGATCGGCCTGCAAGTGACTGCGGAAGCGGATCCTTACACGATTGATGCATTGATCGAATCTATCCGAAAGGCATCGCCATGATTCCCAAGTCTTATAAACGCATGCATGAATCGAATCCTGAATTCATGCAAGCCTACGAATCCTTTGGACAAGCAGCACGGGGAGCGGGTCCCTTGTCTGACCGTGAGATCTCACTGGTCAAGCTGGCAATCTCAATTGGGGCTGGTTTAGAAGGTGCCGCCCATTCCCATTGCCGAAAAGCACTCGAAGCAGGCTGCTCCCCTGAGGATCTACGACATGTTGCCTTAGTTTCGGCACCAACCATTGGATTCCCACCCATGATGCGTGCCAAATCGTGGGTGGAAGATGTACTGGAAAAGAAATCAACGTGAGCACAAACGAACCGCGTTTACTCGGAACGGTTCTCTGTGGCGGACAGTCACGGCGGATGGGTCGTGAAAAAGCAACCTTGCCGCACGATCAAGGTGGAACATTCTGGCGTCACGCCGTCGAGCAGCTGGCTCCCCTTTGCAACGAAGTTTGCCTGGCAGGGAAACTAACTGCGACAACCGATCAGATGGTGCTCGCTGATCAAACCCCTTCGGGCGGTCCGGCGTGTGGTGTCGCATCGGCTTTACAACATGCTTCTGCGAATGCCTTCGATGCCGTGTTTGTCAACCCCGTCGACATGCCATTACTAAAGACAGATGATTTGCAACGCGTACACGAGCTTTGGCAAACTCATCAGCACCAAATCGTGGTTGCGGTTTCGGGCAATGAAAGCCGGCTAGAACCCTTGGTCGCAATCTATCCAGCCCAATATGCCAGCGCGCTCAAGACTCTTGCCAACGCACAAGATCGCAGTCTTTATCGTTGGATCAGGGGTCAACCCCATCTTTGCGTTCCACTGCCAACCAATTCATGCCGCAATATGAACACGCCGGAGGATTTATAACGTGGCTCCCAAGTTTCGCTTTGATCATCCTGATCGCGCACTCGAAGCACTCGCTGAAAAGCTGGCGACCGTGCAAGAGGTTGAACGATCAAAAAATCTTGTTGGCCGTGTGCTCGCCTCAGCAGTGGTGGCAGATCGCGACAGCCCGGCGGCGGACGTCTCGGCGATGGACGGATATGCAATCCAGCTATCCGAACTGCAAACCAAAAAGTCAATCGTCGTTACGGGCGAAAGTTCGCCTGGTGGCCCACCGCCCATCCTCGAACCAAATTCCGCGGTCCGTATTTTCACCGGTGCGATTGTTCCGACCGAAGCTGATTTGGTAATCAAGCGTGAAGATACAGAGGAATCCGAACTTCGTATCCAACTGCTTGAATCAGCCATGCAGTGCCAAGCTGGCGAACACATTCGCCGGACCGGTGAAAACGCGGCCGCCGGCAGTGTGGTCCTGCACCCCGGAATTCGTCTCACGGCAGCCCATCGGGCAACCATGGCGAATTTTGGTTCCGATGAGGCAGATGTTTACGCTCCCGTCACCACCAGCATTATCACCACGGGCGATGAAGTCGGAGTACAAACAGGAACCAAACCCCAACCCTGGCAACTCCGTGACAGCAACCGCGCTTCTCTCTCGGCGATGCTCGATCCAATCCCATGGACCAAACTTCACGCCATCGATCACGCCGACGACCAGCAAGCTACCTTGCGAAACGTCTTGGAAAACCATCTCGAAAAATCAGATGCTGTTTTGCTGACGGGCGGCGTTTCGATGGGGAA
>JARGNK010000120.1 GCA_029213145.1 Rubripirellula sp.
CCAAGTTCAAGCTGGGCCCAAGTTCAAGCTGGGCCCAAGTTCAATTCGAAGGCAGGCCGGCGATTGGCATGCGGATTCGATACAGCGCCGATCGGGCGGTGACGTACATCGTTTTGCGATCCTCACCCCCAAACGTCACGTTGGCTGGCTGCTGTGGAAAAACCACCAACCCTCGGTGCTCACCCGCTGGTGAGATGATCTCCACCCCAAGATTCGTCGTGATGTACAGGTTGCCCTCGGTGTCCAATGCCATCCCGTCGCCCCCCGTGCCACTCTTTCCCTCTGGCTGCTTCAGCTGACATAACGTTCGCCCATTGGAGAGTTTCCCGGCTCCGACCACGTCATAAACGAGCATCTCTGCCTGGCGACTGGGAATGACGTATAACTGCTTACCATCAGGCGAAAGGCCAATCCCGTTGGGCGCAGCGAGCCCTTCCGTCACCCGAGTCACCTGCCCGTTTTTTGACAGGTAGTAAACCGCTTGAACTTCTTGGGGAAGAGGCGTGGGAGCACGAAACAAAGGATCGGTAAAATAGAGGCCACCTGCTTTGTCCAGGACCAAGTCATTGGGAGCATTGAAACGCTTCCCGTTGTGCTGACTGACTAACAGTTTTGCCTTCTTTGTTTTTTGGTCATACGCCACAACATGCCCGTCCATCTGACACGCGAAGAGTCGGCCATCGGCCGCCACCATCAATCCATTGGCATGTTTTGAATCTGTCGTGAAGGCGGACAACTGATCGTTGCGATCTAACCGGTGAATCGTAGTGTTCGGAATGTCTGTGAAGTACAAGGCTCCGGATGCTGAATCCCACGTGGGCCCTTCGGTGAACGTAAATCCATCCTGCACCAATTCGAATTCACCAAGCGGTTCGATTTTTGGATTCGTATCCTGGGCGAATAAAACCGTGGCGATCAAAGTGGATAGCAAGCAACCGATCGAATGAAAAACCGGGTGTACGTTCATCTGAATCCTTTGGACCTGAGAAAGTAAAAATGACGTGGAAAGAATCGTGAGTCGGGCAAACTCACGGCACTGAGAACGACCGAACGCTGACAAAAATACTGGCGAGTCCGCAATCATCCAACGGATCGAAGTCCGGTGTGAATCAATCACAAACCAAAACTCCGCGTTAAATCAAAAACTCTTTTCGCAGCCGTGTCAGGTACTCGCAAAGTGGACGAGGCTGATGATCTGATGCGATCAGGCCAGAATGAGCCATCACATGTGGATCAGCGTCACACCAACCATCCCATACGATTCCGTGCACACAATGCTTGGCTAACAAGGTGCGAATCAACGGCCCGGCAATCCGGAACTGTTCAGCTGCAGGGTCGACACCATCGGGCAGGTCCAACAATTCCCCCGGAACAACGGCATTGGAATCTGCGGCGTTGCCACCGGGAACGGTCAACTGGGTTAGCAAAGGCAATCCCAGTGTCGCCCAACGATCAATCATTTGACCGAAATCGACTGCAGATCGTGGCAAGGTCGATGCGGTGGAGTAGCCGATCCGAAACTCCAACCCGATCCCAGCCATCCCCAAGCCACTGCGAACCAACGCGTCCGCGAAATGCAGCGGCGATATACTATCTCGATGCTTTGCCAGGTATTCGCCAAAGGGCTGATCAAACGACATGATCGCGGGAGTGTTTGGATCGGTCCGCCGAACCGTTTGCAGGATGGCGACCGACAGACGCATCACCTGCTCGTCATCCAGCCGCAACGGACCGGGGGTATTCAATCCAGCGGCACAGTTCCACAGCTGAACCGAGCCACGAAACTTGGTCACGGTTTTTTCGACGTACTGCGTCACCGAGGACAAGAAAGTTTCGAAATTGTCTTCCAGCAAGTACAGCCATTGCGGGAGCAATTTTTCTCTAAAGTCGATTAGCGGACCGCCGATGACACGCATTCCTTTGGCCGCACAAAAATGGATTGAGTGCTCGGCGGCTTCGTAGTCGAACTGCCCCGAATCGGTTTCTATCTCCGCCCAATTCAATCGGACCGACGCAGTATTGAAAGCCTCACAAAACGCTCCACTCATTGGCGACCCAGTAGGCGAGGGAGGCATCACGGTGCCAGCCAAGAGCGTGTTGATAGGATGACTTTGTTCCTTTCGAAAAGCAATCGACTGCCCGGCATAACATTCGCCGAGCTCGGTGAGCGCTCTCTCCAGCAGCAGAATCGCATCGGTCGCATCACGGGACGACGCTTTCAGGTCGCCCAAGTGCTGAGCCGCATCCAAAAAACGAGCCGTACCCTCTTGAAGTAACCGCTCGAATTCTTCGCTCAGCGTCAGCCCCGCACGCTGCCACGCGTCTGATTGCACCCGAGCGCGGTAACAGCTGCCACGAGCCAATTCCAGCATCAAGCAGTAGGGATTCTCCGGCAGCGGCCGCAAGCTGCAGGTGCTGAGCGTTCGATAACCAAGGCCCTCCAGCGGGACCGCAATATAAAGTTTTCCTGAGGAATCAATTCCTCGGTGGATCGTTAAACGCTCCCCATCGAATCGAATGTTCGAATGCCAAGGCACGCCTTCGATGCCGCAAATGTAAGCATCCTGCCAGAGCACCGCGTCCAACTGGTCGCTGGCAGTGGAGGGTACATCAAAATGGAATTGCCCCATATCGGCGGGCCGGAACTTATTGGGACGAATGAACTTAAACGCGGTGCCGACGCACCACAAAACATCTCAGCAAACCGTATATTAGACGGTTGCCGTCTACCATGCGACCATGCCAAACTCGATCCACTCAACTCGTTCTGCAAAATTGACCGTCATGAATGCGAACGCCGCAGACATTTATCAGTTCGACGATGCTGGAGCATTGCTCGAAACCCACCTTCCCCTCCCGCGACGCAGCGGGAAAGTGCGTGATGTCTATGAAATAAATGACTCGCTGCTGATTGTCAGCACTGATCGAATCAGCGCGTTCGATTACATCATGCCCAGCGGAATTCGCGAAAAAGGGAATCTGCTGACGGCGATGAGCCAATTTTGGTTCGAACAGCTGGAGGTTCGCCACCACTTGATCACAACTCAGATTCCCGCTTCTCTGGGGCTCGATTTCAATACAGGCCCGCTGGAAGGGCGAGTGATGCTGACCAAGAAAGCAGCGGTGGTGCCATTTGAGTGCGTCGTCCGCGGCTACCTCGAAGGGAGTGGGTGGCGTGAATATCAAGCAACGGGCAAAATCTGCGGAAATGAACTGCCAGCAGGATTGACGCAATGCGATCCTCTACCCCAGGCAATCTTTACACCGGCAACCAAGGCCGAAGAGGGGCACGATGAGAATGTCTCGATCGATCGGATGATCGCCGACATCGGCGAGGAAATGGCGTTTAAATTGCGAGACCTTAGCTTGGAAATCTACCGTTCGGCCAGTCAATACGCGGCGAAACGGGGAATCATCATTGCAGACACCAAATTCGAATTTGGGATCGTCGATGGCGAAATCATTCTGATCGATGAAGTCCTGACCCCCGACAGTTCGCGTTTTTGGGCCGCCGACGATTATCAACCCGGCCGCGCTCAAGTTTCTTTCGACAAACAGTTCCTCCGGGAGTGGCTGACAACCTGTGGCTGGGATCAACAAAGCCCACCACCCAAGTTGCCACCCGAAGTCATTGAACAAACCCGAGCAAAATATCAGGAAGCATTCCACCGACTCACTGCACCCTCGGGATCCTGAGTCTGATATCGGGATGTGGCGTTGCGGTGTCGCAGGCCTGCTGCGGCATCAACCACAACTGCGGCATCAACCACAACATCGAATCAAATCCAGTGGGTTCCGTGTAGCAAGTCCAGCAGTTCCCGGGCATTCAATTGCCTGCGGAAAGAAGCGAGCAAATCCCGCGTCGGTGCAGGCCCCGCTTCTCATCTGGGAACTTCTCATCTGGGCGTGACGGCTATAGCCCTAACGATTGCGACTCAGCCTCGGTCAGCGTCTCGTATTGGGCCAGCTTCTCCGGGTCGTTCATTCGCCGCAGGTTTTCCGCCAAGATGACATTGTTAGCGGTCCGCAAGAATCGTTCGTATTTGACCCGTTTCTCAATCGGGTTCAACTCATCCTTCTCCGTCAGCTCGCGATATCGTGCAAATTTCGGATGCCCTTCGATCAATTCGACAAACTCGTCAGCTCTCTCGGTCAGCAGTTCGGTTGCGATCGGATTGAGCGTGTTTGCCAGTGCTGGCCAACGCTTCAAAAGATCACTGCGGATCTCGCGTTGCAAACGCGTACGTTCGGTTTCTGGTGGCCTTCCGCGTCGTCCCTGACTCGATTTCCGACTCGCCTCCACGCTCTTCCTCGCTTTTAGTAAACGATCGCTGCCGGTTAATTCCAACTGTTCTGACATCCCCTCCAAGACAGCCCGGTCGGCTGGCGAGGCCATTTCCAACACGGTTTCGTAAGGCTCTTCTTTTCCCAGGAGTTCCATTTCCGCATCGTCATCCTTACCAGCAAATCTGCTGCTGACTTTTAAAAACTCACCCGAAGTTTTGATCGGCAGATCAATCGTGTTGGCGGTCAACAACGTGTAAGCGTGTGCCTCATCAAATGAGACGACGCCATCTTCGTTGTAATCTGGACTTTCAATCGGCTCACCAAGTCGATTCACACCCGCAAGCGCCGCCCAGAAAAAAGAGCTGTACTCAACGTAATCAGCTTCGTTGATATCGGCAGTGCAACCGGCTGCTGGACGGTCATGCACAGTCGCAAAAAAACCAACACGACATTGTGAGGCGACACCGTTCTCGGGATCACCCTGGTCGAACATGAATCGTGCAAACCCTCCCGAGTGACACTGGACCATGACCGTCACCACCGTGACACCTGACTCCAAACGATCCAACATCTTGACCAATTCTTTCATCTTGATCGAGGTTCGATCCCAGGTCGCGATGGTGGTGTTGTAAGGATCTTTGCGATCGCTGCTACGATTGCCGTGTGCGGTGACGTACAGGTACAGACGATCGCCCTCCTGCATCTCGCTGCCAACCTCCTTAAACCAACGCTCGATATTCGCTGGTGCCGTTCCATATTTTGCCTCCGCAATTTCGTGGTTGCGGTATTGCAAACCTAGATTCCTGCGGCTTCCAAAAAACTCAGCCATCAGCCGGTTGACCTTAGGAACCGATTCACGATCCAAGACCTGCAGGTCGGCCTCGCCAGCCTGTCCGTCTGAAAAGAAGATGTCGTGACGAAATTCGTCCGCTTGCGGCTCGCCCAAGATTCGTTGAAAGAACATCACATTTCTTTCCAGCGACGCCTGGTTCCCGGAAGGGGCATAGCCCCCGCCGATCGTCAGGTAATAGTCCTTCGCCGAACTGTCACCCGTTAGCAAGAATGCCGCCAGCAACGCTAATCCAAAGGTTCGCATACTCATCGATCCCGACTCATCCCGAGGAAAAAAATCTGCTCCTGGTGCATTCAACCAGGATAGCGAGGGAGGGTAGCCAACCGAAAAGAAATTTTTCTCATTTTCCTATCCCAAGGCACTCGCAACAAGAAATACCACTCTTTCTGGATCCTTGCGGCTTTCCAAACACAAAATAATTTGCCAACCCCCACGGATTATCCAGCCTGCACCGTTCGACCAAGCCGGACCACGCGACCCCCAAAACTCGGCACACCATTTGCCCCCCAACAGCAAGACCGATCCCGCACCCCCACCGTCCCGACGCGGCGTAAGCCCCGGAATGACACTCGTGATCGAGATGTCTTCGTGCTCCACGAGGGTTCAAGTGATGTTGGGCGGGATTCCAGACGGCTTTCAACTTGTCGCGAGTGCGACCAACCCATTTGGCAATCCGGCAACTACCAGCCGTCCGTTGGAACACGATTGTTGGTAACGAACACGAACAAAACAGGCGTAAAAACCAGAGCAAGTGGGCGAAAAACGCCGAACGGGAATCGAGCGAGAAGCGGTGGTCATAATTCACCCAACCTCTTCGTTGCCCTGCATCCAACGTGCTTCGCCTTCCACCCGCTAACTCCAACCGGCAGGCTGAATCGATGAAACTTCAGGACTATGACATTTCAACACAAGTTCGCGCGAGCGTGCTGAGCAACCAGCGTGTCACAGCCGCACATTCGAGACAGGAGGTGCGCGAAATTGAATTGAACATCGGCGAACAATTCCACGTCCTGCCGGGACAGAACATCGGCGTGCTCGTTCCTAAAGCGATCAGCGAAACGGACGAACCGCATTTTCGACTTTATAGCATCGCCGACTCGCGACAAACTTTTGACGGGAACCACCAACTTCATATCTATGTTCGTCGGTGCCACTACTTCGATCGTCTGACCGGTGAAAACCACTTGGGAGTCGCGTCAAACTATCTATGCGATTGCAAACCGGGTGACGAAATCACCGTCACCGGACCTTACGGCCAAGCGTTTGAGCTCCCAAAAAACCATCACGCCAATTTGATTCTGATCGGAACCGGGACTGGGATCGCTCCGTTTCGCGCTTTTTTGAAACATGCCTATCGACATCAACCGGAGTTCGCCGGAAACATCTACCTCTTTTATGGCGGTGAAACCGGCCTCGACTTACTGTACGGCAACGACCGCGAAGAAGATGCATCGATGTACTACGACCGGAGCACCTTCGAAGCAATCGAAGCGCTCAGCAACAGCGATGAAGAAAACCGATTTAATTGGTCAGACGCTTTGCAATCAAGAGCAAGAGATTTAACACGTTTGCTCTGCGATCCGAAAACCTTCATTTACATCGCCGGCCTGGAAAACATTCGCGACGAATTGGAAGAGGCATTGATTGAGGTCGCAGGATCCAACCGACGGTGGCACCACTGGAAAAAAGAACTCGTCGACGACGGACGCTGGATTGAGCTTTTGTACTGAATCGAATCCGGTGATCTAGTTCGAAGACAGCTTGGTAATCCCCAAAACCCCAGCCCTACGAGGCGACGGTTTGGATCAAACGCCCCAGCGCAGGTCGCTGCCCCAATGCAAGTTACTTTCCCAACGCAGGTTACTGCATTGACGACAGCCGATGTTCGCTGGGTTGAACACGACCGTGGTCACTGAGCCACTTGATTCAACAAGTCCAACAATTCTGCTTCGATCTTCTCACTTGCTTCGATCTCCAGCGTGTTGGTGCCGAGCCAGGTTTCGTAGCCACCCAGACGATGCTGCTTCGGATCGGGCAAGTAACCGTAATGACCGTTCGCCAACTCGATCGTGAAGGCAGGCTGCAGCGGACTTTTCTGTTTTAGTCGCAAGCCAATCTCGACCAGCACTTCACAGGGAATCGCGGTAATCCCAACGTCACCAACTCGAATCGCCTGCAGCACGAGCTGCTCGGTTCCCGGATGTTCATCTAATTTAATTGCCCAACGGGCATAGGCTTTGGCCCGCGGCGGAAGTTTTTTCTCATCGGTTTCCGCCAGAAAAGACTTTGCCTGTGACACTTCACCTTCGCTGGGCTTTCGTACTTTCAAAGTCAACTCGGACTGTGCCATTGCCAAGGGAACGTCACGAGAATATTTGACCGTCGGCATCGCTTCGAAGATTCGATCCGCGACTAGGCTAGCGACGTGCCGCATCTGCGCCATCGGCGGCTTTCGTGGTTGAGGATTCGCGAATTGAATGTTGTTAATGTCTCCACTGGTTCCATTGGACATGATCGCAACGAACGGTCGCAATGCATCCTGCGGTCCGTCAGGAAACAGACGTTCGTCCATCTGCCGCGCGAACTCGCCAAAGTAATCCGCCGAGACTCCACCGGCTGGAATGCCACCCACGTAATGCAACGCATAGTTGGCCAGCAACGCGATGGGGCGGCCTTCAGCGGTCCGAACCGACAAAAACATCACCTGGGGATCAACCGGACCTGCTGGACGATCCAAGATGCCTTTTCCGCGTGGCGGGTTCATTCGCACCTGATCTGTATTGGTACCGAAAGGATTCATCGGCATGCTGAGTGGTTTCAAAAACCAACGTCGGTTGTTGACCTCTTCCGGCACCTGGCAAGATCCCCAACCGATCTCTGCATCGACCAGATTGGAACTGGCTTGATGCAGTGCCGACACAATTCCCTGCGTCACCAGCTCGACATATTCGGGATCCGCGTCAACTTCACGCCGGTCACGCGATGCCGGGGCAGTATGCGTATGCGTTGCCGAGCAGAGAATGTGATCAGCCGGCATGCCGCAGATATCCGCAGCCCTCCGTTTGGCCTCATCAAACAATTCCCGCGGGCAGTAACAACTATCCACCACGACGAACCCAAGCCGCGTCGTCCCATTGTCGAGCACCAAAGCACGAGCCTTCAGCGGGTCCCAAGCGTGAGTAGCCAGTCGTTCACTGAATGAACCCACCATCGGCACCGGCCACTTTTGCGGCGTGATATCGGCAGTCGCAGCTGCTGCGGAAAACGTCTCCGCTGCGGAAGCCGACAATGAAATCAACGCAATCATGCCCAGCAGAAACATTCGCATAACAACCTCGTTCAACCATTGAAAATCGAGTGTTCACCAAATATCCAACTCAATCAAAACCCAGCTGCGATGAAAAACCCAGCTGCGATGAAAAACACTGCACCACGCTGATCACGCTAGCCTGACTGGAATTCCCAACTGACTGGAATTCCCAAACGGGGTCCAAGCCGCCGAATTGTATCGGAATCCAAGACTCCCAACCGGCGAGAGGGATCCTACTGCTGATCGCACCGTGCCCGCCGCCGCAAGATCCAAACGCTCCGAACCAGCAGTCACTTCGGGCCTCTCTTCAGTTTTGGCCCCGATTCAGTTTTGGTCTATAATCGTCGGCCCCGCACCTCCCTTCCTTCCAGAATTGCCGTGATTCGCTTTCTACTCTTAGCGACGCTCATTGGAACCCCGTCCCTGCTGCTGGCGAGTGAGACGGAAGATTTCTCATTTTTCGAGAACCGGATTCGCCCCGTTCTCGTCGCACACTGCTACGAATGCCATGCTGAAGCCGCCAAGGAAATCGGTGGATCACTTCGCTTGGATCACGCACAAGGAATACAACAGGGCGGCCAAACGGGAGCCCTGCTGGCAGCGGGAAAGCCGGCCGACAGTCTGCTGATTCAGGCACTGCGTTACGACGGCTTGGAAATGCCACCCGACCAACCGCTCGGCGAAACGATCATTCGTGATTTTGAGACTTGGGTCGAGCAAGGAGGCCTGGTCCCGCCGGACCAAGTTGCGCCGCAAGCCGATGATTCTCAGACAGAGCTTTGGTCATTGCAGCCGATCCACGACCCTGATGTGCCCGACGTAATGAATTCCAAGTGGCCGCGTGACTCGATTGATCGCTTCGCACTGGCGAAGATGGAGGACATGGGGATCTCTCCCGTTGCCGATGCTGACCCGGTGATGCTGGTTCGCCGTCTGTACTTTGATTTGATCGGATTGCCGCCAAGTCCTGCGCAACAATCCGAATTCGTCGCCCAATTTGAACTGCGCGGTCATACGGCGGTCAGAAAATTAGTCGATCAACTGTTATCGCAAACACAATTCGGAGAACGTTGGGGCCGACGCTGGTTGGATGTTGCTCGCTATGCCGAATCGAATGGCAACGATGGACTGGGACGAAACCCAACCTTTCCTCATGCGTGGCGGTATCGCGATTACGTGATCGATGCAATCAATGCCGATCTGCCCTACGACGAATTCATCCGCGAACAGATCGCTGGCGACTTGATGGAAAGCGAATCAGCAGAGGTTCGCGACCGTCGTTTAATCGCCACCGGTTTTTTGGCGATGACGGCCAAGCCTGCCAAAGCGATGAACGACAACTTCGACATGGATGTTGTTGCCGATCAAATTGATGTGATCACACGCGGCATCATGGGATTGAGTGTCAGTTGTGCGCGTTGCCACGACCACAAATTCGATCCGGTACCGATGCAAGACTATTATGCGTTGGCGGGAATCTTTACCAGCACCGAAACGATGTGGGGAGTCGCCGGACACGAAAAGCTAACCGCGCCACCCACCGATTTGCATGTCTTAAAAACTCCCGCCACCATTCCGCCGCCCGAAGGTTTTGTCGAAACGGTCATCGTTTTGGAATCGGCCACGGGCATTCCGAAAAAGCTCCCCGCATCGAAATGGAAATCTGGCACGCCGCTGGCGATGGGTGTTCGGGACAAAAAAGAACCTGCCGATGCCAAGATCAACATCAAAGGCGAAGCAAAAAAACTTGGTGACCCCGTCCCACGAGGTTTTCTGTCAGCCTGCAACCTGGCAGCACAGCCCGAGAACCAGCCACCGGCAATCAATCCCAAGCAAAGCGGTCGACTGCAATTGGCCAATTGGATCACTCATCCCAATCATCCGTTGACCGCTCGTGTGATCGTCAATCGAATTTGGCAGCATCTTTTCCAAAGAGGACTGGTCGGGACACCGGATGATTTTGGTGTCTATGGGCAGCGACCTTCCCATCCGCAACTACTTGACCATCTGGCAACGCGGTTCATTGCGGATTCGTGGTCGATCAAGCAATTGGTACGGGCAATCGTGTTAAGCCGCACCTACCAATTGAGTAGCGATGTCGATTCAGCGCGAATCGCGACAGACCCTGAATCCCGCTGGTTGAGCTATCACTCGCGTCGTCGACTGGATGCAGAAGCGCTTCGCGACAGCATGTTGCAGGCCAGCGGGCAGTTGGATCGAACTCCCGCACAAGGATCCATCATTCGGCACCGTGATATTTTGGTTAACCTGGCTGGCAATCTGCATCAATCGAGTCGGCACCGCAGCGTCTATCTCTGCTTCCTGCGAAGCTCACCGCCACCGGAACTGGCCGCGTTCGATTTACCATCATTCACCACCGTCACCGGCAAACGACAATCCAGCACGGTTCCCGGCCAAACGTTGCACCTGCTGAACAATCCGTTCGCAGTGCAGCAGGCCGAAGCTTTTGCAAAGAGCATTGCAGCGAGCACAAGCGATGATGCGGAACAAATCCAACTCGCTTACCACCGTGCCTTGAACCGCGAACCACTCGCGACAGAATTCCAACAAGCAACCGAACTTATCGCATCGGTAGCCGCTGAATCAAATCACCATCAGGCCTTGGCGGCACTTTGCCAGGCTCTCCTGATCTGTAATGAGTTTCGCTATGTCGACTAAACTGAACCGACGACAAACCCTGCAATCCACGTCATGCGGCTTTGGCTACCTTGCGTTACAGGCAATGTGCGCCGGGCGGGCGATGGGTGCGGTAGACGATTTATCAGCCGCTCTGCCAGCGATTGCACCGCGGGCACGTCGAGTGATTTTCCTGTGCATGAGTGGCGGCCCGGCCCATCTGGACACCTTCGACTACAAACCACAAGTCGGAAAGAAAAAGCACCCTGGCTCCGTTTTCCCATTTCAACAACATGGTGAAAGCGGCTTGTGGGTTTCAGATCTGTTACCGGAAACAGCAAAACATGTTGATGACCTTTGCGTCATCAACGGCATGCATGCAGATACCGGTATCCACGCGCAGTCGTTTTTGCAACTACATACAGGCGAACGGTTGCGAACTCGCCCCAGCCTAGGTGCTTGGGTCACCTATGGGCTGGGCACCGAAAACGAAAACCTCCCCGGCTTTATCAGCCTGAACACATCCAAAAGCTCGGTCTACTCGAGCGCGTTTCTGCCATCGATTCACAACGGCACACCAATTGGTGTCAATGGCGAAGACATGTCAGCGGCAACGATCGCCAATATCACGAGTGATCACGCCACCCTGTCGACCAAACGGAAACAACTTGATTTTGTCCAAATGATGAATCGGCAACACGCCGCCGATCGTCGTGGCGATGATCGTCTGGAAAGTGTGATTGAATCGATGGAACTTGGTTTCCGCATGCAATCATCGGCCCCCGAGTTGTTAGACATTCGCAACGAAACAGAGAACACGTTGCAGCGTTACCGTGTCGGAACACAAGAGAAGCAAGTGGGGACCTGCAAAGTGACTGACTTCGGTCGTCAATGCTTGCTCGCGCGCCGCTTTGCCGAAGCCGGTGTTCGATTTATCGAAGTCAATCATGGCAGTTGGGACCAACACAAGAACCATCGGCGGGATCTAACCGCAAATTGCGAGGCGACGGATGCTCCGGTTGCCGCATTACTGCAAGACCTGAAAGATCGCGGCATGCTTGACGAGACATTGGTGATTTGGGGTGGCGAGTTTGGACGCCCCGGCCTGACCCCTGAAGATGGCAAAAACGAAACCGGCCATAATGCTCGCGGCTTCACGTTTTGGTTAGCAGGGGGCGGAACGAAAGCTGGTTACCGACACGGCGCGACCGATGAAACCGGTGCTCGGGCTGTCGAAGGAAAAGTCCATTTTCGTGACTTGCACGCAACCATCCTGCACGCACTGGGCTTGCCCGCGAACGAACTGACCTATTGGCACGAAGGTCGACACCATCGTCTGACTGGGCCCGATGGCGGAAAAATCATCCATCAGTTGTTCGTCTAGAACGACACCGCTTGACCACAAGCTCACCATTAAAAAAGAGCGAAACAGGCCCATCCAACAAGCCGCTCGGCTAGGAAACTGCCGTTTCAGGAAGCGAGGTACAGATTGACCGCTCCCCAAAACGGTTTGATCCTTGCTCAAACGCACTGTACAACCGAGTCAGGTGGAGCCTCATGGATGGGCGTCACACCCTCTTTCCACGGAAGCAAGGGTCGTCTTGGGAGCAGAATCAATCGCATCCGTCGCAACCCCGAACAGTGACCATCGCTGGCGAATCGCGTTGACGATTTTGGTTTCGGTGGTCTTGCTCAAGGTCTTGGCGATGATTCTCTGGGAATATCGCAACTACTTTCCACCCAATTACGAATCAGCATTCCTGACAGGACGTCGCGGCAGCTTGGTTGGAGTCTACGGTGCGGCTTTCTATCTGCATCTGCTCAGTGGACCAGTGGCCCTCTTACTTGGTGGTTGGCTTCTCTTTAGCGGTCCCCGCTCTCAACACACAACGCTGCATCAAATCAGTGGACGAATCCAAGCGATGCTGGTGTTGCTTGTGCTTGTGCCATCTGGATTGATCATGGCATCGCAAGCTCTTGCCGGGCCGATCGCTGGAATTGGATTTGCGAGTCTGGCTCTCGCCACCGGCGGAACGATGACCCTTGCGGTCATCGAGGCACGATACAAACGTCGCTCAAGTCATCGCCTCTGGGCAACGCGTTGCTTCATTTTGCTCGCCTCACCACTGTTACTTCGCATGGCCACTGGTGCGACGATTGTTCTGAATTTTGAATCAGCGTTCACCTACCGCCTGAATGCGTGGCTCAGTTGGTTGATCCCACTGGGGATCCATGAAATTTGGTTGGTTCTGCGTCGATTCAGCCCTACGTCGATTCAATCGCAAACCGATCTTTCGACAGGGTGCACGAAAGGATAACTCCGCATGAACACGAAATACGATACCAACCTGCCAGCCGGTTGTGATCACACCCTACCTCTTGGCACGATTCCATTCGCTATGAACAGCCGACTAAACCGTCATCGATTAACCGTGATTGGACTCACGTTGCTGGAAGTCATTGGCGTGATCGTGATCATCGGCGTGGCGCTCGCATTATTGCTTCCCAATGTCCGCAACTCGCGGGAAGCTGCTCTGCGAATGTCCTGTTCGAATCAGCTCAAACAGATCGGGTTGGCATTGCACAATTATCATTCAGCCCACAAGCAACTCCCCTCTGCGATGGGCGGGACGTCCATCCCGAAAAAGGGCATGAGCAACGCTGGACGACTGAGCGGACTCGTGTCGCTGCTGCCATTCGTAGAAGAACAGGCTGCTTGGGAACAAGTGTCTCAATCTGGCGAATTTCCCTCCATGGGGCCGGAACCATGGGATAGTCGCTATGCTCCCTGGACGCAGCAGATTAATGCCTACCAGTGCCCACTGACACCGCCAGCTCCATCCAAGTTCGGATTCACCAATTACACGTTCTGCATCGGTGATGTGGCCGAACAGATTCATCAACCAAGCGTTGTGCGGGGAGTGTTCGCATGCGGCCGCAACACTCGCTTCAAAGATATCCGTGACGGATTATCCAACACAGTCGCGATGGCAGAAATCGGCAACATCTCGAAGCGACTTATTTCGGGACAGTTTGTCACCGGGCAACCTGAGTCCTTTCTCACCGATCCCGGGTCTACGAACTCCTTATGCCAAGGATCGTTCTATGAGGATGAGTTGCCACTTTCTGAACTGGGGCGTGGTGGATGCTGGGCGGATGGTGCAGCTGGTGTTTCACTCTTTAACACGATTTTGCCGCCTAACTCTCCAAGCTTGGCGGTTGGCGGTATAGAAGCAGTGGACGGCATCTATTCGGCAGGCAGCCAGCATAGCGATGGTGCACATGTCCTAATGACTGACGGAGCCGTAGTCTTTATCACCAAGACGATCGATGCAGGTGATCCTCACCAACCACCTCCTACTCCCAATGACCTCGAAACTGATGATCTCGATACTGATGATCTCGATACTGGTGACCTCGATACTGGTGATCTCGAAAGTCCGTACGGATTATGGGGAGCCATGGGAACTGCGAACGCGGGGGAATCAAAGCCTGGCAAGCTGTAATGGAACAACAACCGCAGATGGCACGACGTCAACCTGACCGCAAAACCGTTCCAACTTGATCCCCAAGGGAGACCGATGGCGAATGGCCATACGACTTTCCCGAAACGCGTGTCAGCAAATCGAACTGGCAATCAGATCGGAGACTGCCTCACGTGGATGTGGACGCATGGCGATCACTGGCAGTGTCGTTAGTACCACCACGACCGTGTCGTTGTCGGGATCTGCCCAACACAACGTGCCAGTCGAACCGCCATGCCCAAAAACGTGCTCGCTCACATGCGGTCCCCCAACGGATCTTCCCAAATCGAATCCCAAGCCGCGTCGGCGGATCCCTTGGGGATTGTGATTGCGGATCATTTCTGCCACAGTGCCAGGCTTGAGAAAACGGCCGGGCGGATGGGAAAAACCTCGCAGGAACTTGGCAACGTCAACGGCAGAACCATGGGCGCCACCCCAGGGCGAGCCTAATTTACGCCAGTACTGGCTGTTCCAGTCCCAGGATTTCGATGCTGGATCTCCCGCCCCCGCCTCGGCCGCCGCCGATTCCACTTGGCAAGGCATCACTGAATCGAGCTCCAGAGCTCCCAAGCCAAGCGCAGAATGCTGCATCTGAAGTGGACCAAACACGACCTCATGCACTAACTCGGCGATCGTCTTTTGACTCAGCCGCTGCGCCACTTCGCACGCCAACAAAATACCCATACTTGAATAGTGATATCGTGCCCCAGGCTGAAACAACAGCGGTGTACGAATCGCTCCTTGAATAAACTGCCCCAAGTCCGCCTGGCCCGCTCGCAGTTGAAGGTTGCTGGGTAACTGATCGGGCAAGCCTGACACATGGGTCATCAAGTTCCGCATCGTCATCTCTTCGCGACCGTCACCGGTAAACTCGGGGATCAAGTCGCACACCCGATCATCCAGCTTGAACAATCCCAGTTCGGCAAGCGACATCACCGCGGCAACCGCCATTGGCTTGGTAATCGAAGCTAACAAAAAGACGGCGTCAGGTGATTCTGCGTCACCGAACGCCAACGAATGATTCTGTCCACGGTGCGAGACATACAAAGATGCGGCATTCACGCTGCCCGACGAAACACCATCTCTCAGCACGCGAGCGGCAGCGTCCAAATCCAATTCCAATTGAAGCATCTCCGTAGCGGTGGCGACTGGGCTGGCAATGCCGAATTGCATAAAAATCGCGGCTGATGGGGTGCTGTTTGCCGTTTCAACTTTCGTTTCTGCCAACCGGTTTGCCGAAGCGTCTTTGTCAATCTCCAGTCACTTCGGCCATTTTCGGCTTGAACAATTGGCCACCGACCATGACACCCACAATCGCAGCCGGTACATAAAGCAACGTGTCTGCTACCGCAAACCAAACAGGCGATGGCAGAATCGACAGCATCATCAAACCACCGCACATCCAAAAGATCCCCATGCCGACGGCCGCGGCGATCCAGACACGTTTGGCAATGATGCCACAAATCAATCCGCTCACCAGACTTCCACCCGCATGAGCGGCCAATACGATCAACAGCGCGCCGGTCGCCATTCCGTTGGCCTCTACGTAGGTCTTCAAAGATTCCAGGTCGTTTGGATCGACAGTCTCGGGAAATGGGTAAACATTCTGAGAGACCGTCACTAGCATCATGTTGAACACGCCACCCAAAAAGAGAGCGAGTACCACGGCGAAAACTTTACGAATCATGTCATTCTTCTCGATCAGTATTCAATTACGGAAGACCGTTAATCTTTAGAAAGTGGTTGAGATATGGATACTGCGCGGCGGAAAAATGCCACAACTCGATCAGGTTGAGGGTGCGTAAAGTGATGTCCATTGGATTTCTGAGTTCCCTCAGCCACTGAAATCACTTTCAAGTCATGTCCCTGTTTTTCAAAGCGACTCTTCAATAAGTAAGTATTTTCTTTTGGCGGGACAACACGATCATTCTCGCTGACAATGTGCAAAATTGGAATCTTTGCTTCGGCAATGACGACTGCACCATCCACTGGGTTTTTCCCGTAGGCCAGAGCTTCCTGCTCACTCAATTGATAAGCCTTCAAACACTGCTCCCAGGCCGCCGCCGAACCCACCCCCGAACCACGTCCACCTGGCCAACTCTTGAAATCACAAACGGGTGTGTCGCAATAAATACAGGCGACGTGATCAGCGTTTTCAGCGGCCCAGTTGTAAACAAACAGTCCACCACGACTAACGCCTTCCAAGCACACCTTGGGGGACAAACCACGCTGCTGCGTCATGAATTGATAAAACTGATTCCCAATACCGACGGCCTCGGGACTGCCAAACATTCCTCCCACGTCAACGTAGCCAACGTGGAACCCCTTCGACAAAAGGGTGACATCCATTTCAGCGTGATATCCGGGAAACCGCGCCCGCCAGACCCAGGGATGCCCGTCGGCGGCTTCCTTAGGTACGACCACGTACGCCGCGCGGTCAGCAACTTTGAAGTGAAATTGCTGGTAACCATTCCATTCGGCTTCGCGATCAAACCAAGACGAATCAGCCTCCTGTCCATAGACTGGACTCAGTGACAGCATGATCAAACAAGTTGCAAAGATAGATCTCATGGCTTCCATCAAGTCGTGGGTTCACCGGTGTCGTGAGCGTCGAAACAAACTCTCTTCTATCGTACGCGAATCGGCACGCCACAATGAACGATGGAGCCTTGAGATCGATCATTTTCTTGAAGTGCCGAATCCTACTGGCGTCCACCGGGTCGACACAAAGGTACCGGCCGATTCTCAACCGCAGAGGTCGAATCAACAGAAGCTGGAATCAGCAGAAGTGGAATCCACCAAGGTCGAATCCACAAAGCATCTAATGCGAATCACCCCGAACCCCCGAGGTGAGAAGATCGCCGAGGTGAGAAGGCTGATCTCTACAACGGTTCTTGGCTTTTACCGTGTTCCCCAAGTTCATAAACGACGTGGGGGCGACCGACCAACAGGGGATCTACTGGCCCAATTGCCTCAAGATCTTTCCCGTCAAAGGGAAGGGCATGCAAAACATACCGCATCGCGTTCAGGCGAGCCCGTTTCTTGCAATCTGACTTGACCACCGTCCACGGTGAATCCGCCGTATCGGTGTAGAAAAACATCGCTTCTTTAGCTCTGGTGTACTCATCCCATTTATCCAGCGACGCCTTATCGACAGGCGATAGCTTCCACTGCTTCAGTGGGTGCACCTCTCGTTCTTTGAATCTGCGACGCTGTTCCTTGCGACTAACCGAAAACCAGAACTTGATCAGGTGGATATCACTGCGAACGAGGTTCCGTTCAAACTCGGGTGCTTGCCGCATGAACTCGGTGTACTCCTCATTAGTACAAAAATCCATCACCCTTTCGACGCCCGCTCGGTTGTACCAAGAACGGTCGAACATCACGATTTCCCCGGCGGTCGGTAAATGTTCCACGTAACGTTGGTAGTACCATTGGCCACTCTCCGACTCGGTCGGTTTCTCCAATGCAACCACGCGGGCACCACGTGGATTCAGGTGCTCCATGAAGCGTTTGATGGTTCCCCCTTTCCCGGCTGCGTCGCGGCCTTCAAACAAGATCACCAATTTCTTTTGCCGCTCACGAACCCAAGCCTGCAGTTTCAACAGTTCAACCTGCAGGCGGTACTTTTCTTTTTCATATGACTTTCGCGACATCAAATTGCGATAGGGGTAACCTCCATCACGCCAGTCAGAGGACAATAGCTCGTCCGGAGTTGGGCGCAAGCGAGATGACGTTGGCGCCGCTTTTTTCAATAGCGCATTCCGCAGGATCGTCGCGTCGTCTGGTGACGCCCCGTCAATGATCGCCTCGAGAGTTTGCGCGAGCGTATGAACGTCATGCGGCGGTGTATTCGCAACAATATCGGTAACCGCGACAATCTTCGACTCTCGCGCCGCCTCAACCGATTCGTTCACCTCAAATGATTCGACTGTCTTCGGATCGCTTGTTCGCGAGGTATCCCCACCGCTAACGAGCCGTTTCTGCTTTCGCTTCTTGCTCTTCTGATTTTTTTACCCTTTGTCTTTTTCACATCGGGCTGGGAACTGCGAGAGTCTTTCTGTTTCGTCGAAGACGGCTTCGTCGGCATTGGATCGGTCTACACGCGTCTTGAATACTGAAGAAAAAAATTTTGAACTGCGAGCGAATGCACCGCAAAAAAGAGCGATCCCGCCTACCCTGGGCAGATTATAGTCCGCCACAAGCAAGAATCTTTTCGGCTTCCAAAAAGGTTCAGACAACCGATTCCGTTCTCAAAACATAGCCAAGCAACGACACAGCACCATCACTCGAAAACGTGGTCACTGCGAGGTCTTTTTCGCGACGTCGTTTGGTAAGTCCACCAGATTTGATTCGACGAGCAGCGAATTGACATCGCAATCCGGGATCACATCTACTTGCTGACCAGCCAGCAACAATCTCGCAAATTTGAAAAAGAGTCTCTTAAAAAACAACGACGCCGATATTTTCCTTCGTTTTCTAGAGCCCCTCCCGACCTTGCGATCTCGATCAGTTTCACGTTGGCTGCAATCCGCAAGAATGGCCGTAAAAACCGCTGAACGCAGGGTTTCGCGAGTAATGCGAGCTTGCCCAATACGACTAGCCAACCACAACCTCGATAACCTCCTGACCAGTGTGACCGGACACCACCGGTACATCTCTCAGTCGCCTGCCGAAAATCATCCTTGCCATTGCATCGCATCTGCCTAGTCTTGGCAAGTTGTGCTGAGATCGATGCGAGAGCGAAGATCCACCCCAGGGATGGCCACAGCAACATATTCAGAGCGTTCCAACCCGGGCGACTCTGCTGCCTTACCGCCCTCGACCAGTAGAGCGTCCCGGAACAGGTCAGAGAGTCTTGGAACAGGTCAGAGAGTCTTGGAACAGGTCAGAGAGTCTTGGAACATGTAATGGCGTCCCTCCCCGTCTATGAGAAGGTGAATCGATGAGTTTTGGAATGTCAGCAGCGCGTTGCATTTTCATCAGCACCCCCTCGCTGGCATTGCTCGGTATGGCAGCACACGATTCGAAGGTTGCCGCCGAAGAGATTTCGGCAACAGATGACCAGGCAGCAACTCATCCGCTCACTGATGTGTTGGCATATGCGAAGTCACGCTCTGACTATTTGAAAGCGAATATTCAGGATTACACCGGGCGTCTGATCAAGCGGGAAAGGATCAATGGCAAACTGCAGAGTTATCAATTCATCGATGTGAAGATGCGTTGCGAACAGACGCTTGATAACGAAGTTGTGCCGATGGCTGTTTTCATGCGATTCCTGGCTCCTCGAAACCTGAAAGATCGCCGAATTCTGTACGTGGATGGCCAGAACAACAACCGAATGCTGGTCAGAAAAGGTGGTGTCAGCCTACAGAACGTAAGGCTCAAGATCGATCCAAACGGTGCCAACGCACGGCGGGAAAGTAAATACCCAGTCACCGACATCGGCTTCAACATGATGATCGATCAACTCTGTTCGCGGGCCAAGCAAGACATGGCGAACGACCCGACAGGCGAGAACACGCGAGTGACACACTTCCGTGCAGCAAAGGTTGGTGATCGAGTCTGCACACGGATTCAAGTGGTTCATCCTGAGCGTGGCGAAGGCATCGAGTTTCATGAAGCCAACCTGTACGTCGACGATGAACTGCAACTGCCGATCCGCTTGACTGTTCATGGCTGGCCCGAGAAACCTGCCGATGACAAACCGCTCATTGAGGAGTACACCTACACCAAGCTTCGCGTGAATGTCGGGTTGTCAGATGCCGAATTCAGTGAGACACAACTGGACTCACCTGCTGAGCGAGCAACAAAGACCGCCTCGAACAACTGAGACCCGTGCGGGGAAAGCCGATAAGCTTGTGAGTGACGAACCGCTTTGCTCAAATACGGGCAACGTGCAGTGGGGACAATCTCGCTGCCCAATCTCCCAATCCCCCAATCCATCTTGCTAAAAAGAAGTCTCGACGCGGAGCCAACTGTAGATCGATCAACTGAATCGAAGTTGGTCAGCAGTTCGAACAGCAGACTGCCCGCCAATGCCGCGACCGTTTCTTGACTCGCTTCACTGCATGCACCGGAGCCTCGCCATCATGGAACACGTAATCAATCCGCGTTTGGTCGCTGAATCCCTTGCCGATCTGTGGACACCCCGCGTCATCGGCGAAGTCGATGACGCCTACGTCAAAGTGGCCAAGGTTCAAGGGACGTTGACCTGGCATGCGCATGACGATGAGGATGAATTGTTCTTTGTGCTGCGGGGCAGCTTGAAAATCGAAATGGAGCAGCAAACGGTCTGCTTAAACGAAGGTGAAATGTTCGTCGTCCCGAAAGGTGTCCGACATAATCCGATCGCCGAGGACGAATGCTGGATCCTGCTGATCGAACGAAAGAGCACCTTACACACTGGTAACACCGTCTCAGAGAAAACTTGCCCCATCGAACAGCAAATCAAATCAGACTGACAGACTGCTAGACGGGCAGACTGCTAGACGGGCAGACTGCTAGACGGGGACTTTTCGAATTCTAGTCGGATGATTTTTCGACGTTTTTGCCGCGAGTTTGCTAGGAATGACTAGCAATCGGTCAGGAATTCCCATGAACACTCGGATTCACAGATCGGAAAAATCATCGTGACGAGCGTGTGGAGATCAGCATTACTGATAGCCGGATTGGTGATCTGTGGCGTAAGTCTCGCGCAGAGAGACCGGTGGCGTGGCAGGCCGAGTAGTCCACCCGACCGCAGCAGCTTTCCGATGTGGGAGATCGACCCGAACTTCCGGGACGACGTCTTTACATTCGCTCGGGTCCAATATGATTCCCGCGGTGGTTTTGGACGGGGTCGCGGCGGTAACCGTTGGCAAAACGACTACCCCGACAGCGACTGGAATTTTTCCTTGCGGCTGGAACAGTTGACATCACTGAAAGTCGATCCCAACGGCAAAGTACTTCGGCTGACCGATCCCGAACTGCTGGATTACCCATTCTTGTACATGAATGGTGTTGGCGGAATGTACCTCAGTGAAGAGGAAGCAGTTGCCTTGCGGCGTTATCTAACCAATGGTGGTTTTCTGATGCTGGATGATTTCTGGGGCGACCGTGAATGGCAAGTGGTGACGGAGCAGTTATCGCGGGCGGTTCCGCAATGGCAACCGCGCGAACTGCCACTGAGCCACGAAATTTTCCACATTGTTTACGATCTCAATCAAAGACCGCAGGTGCCCAGTATTCGCCATTGGCGATCGGGCCGAACCTTTGAAGACCATGGACCAGGGAGCGATCGCGGCCCCAACTACCAAGGCCTGTTTGATGAAAACGGGAGACTCGCCGTCCTGCTCTGTCACAATAATGACCTGGGTGACGGCTGGGAACGCGAAGGCGAGGACCCGGAGTACTTTCGCGAATACGCCGTGAAGTGGTCCTACCCGATGGGCATGAACATCATTTTCTACGTGATGACTCACTGAACCCGATGGCTGCCGAAAACATCGTGCACACGGCAATCCGGCTCGCGCCGCAATCAACTTAGCCCTTCGCCTGGCCCCCTTTTACAACAGCCCCCTTTTACAAAATTCGAGGCCTGGGCTTCCAAAATTCGAGGCCTGGGCTTCCAAAATTCGAGGCCTGGGCTTCCACATGCGTCGCGGCCAACCGCTTCTCTGGCAGCACATGTTCTCACTTAAGCTTGGCAAAAAACGGCCGGTTTGTTTGAATCGTGAAGGGCCGCTCAATCCGATCGGTGTGTTGTCACCACCGTGTACCTCTGCGTAACTGTTACGACCGGGTTGATCGTTGTTTTTTCAAATTGGATCGACGTGGGGGCAGCCAGCTACCGAAGGTGTATGACTCAGGAGTAGGGAATTCCTTTCATCGCACGGATGCTGTCACCAACTATCGGAGACGCGCCCGTGCGTTACGCCCCGTCCATACAAGTGATTTGTCTTCTCATGCTGCCGATGGCTGGCTGCAATTGCTCAGGCTTACGTTTCTGGCGTGGGACATCGAACGAATGCGAGCAAACCGCGCCATGCGGATCCTGCGGGCCATGCGATAATCAATTGAGTCGTACCAACACGGTCACCCTCGGGCATGCCCCCATCGTCGGGCAACCCACCATGATTGACCAGTCAACGATCGAGTACGCTGATCCTCAAGTCATGCCGGACAACTTTCGGGCTGTTGAACCGAAGATGGATTCGGTACCAAGCAATCCAGATCTCGAAAACGTACCGATCCCAGTGCCTGACCCAGCCA
>JARGNK010000121.1:0-4196 GCA_029213145.1 Rubripirellula sp.
AGCACTATCTCGAACCCAGCACTATTACCCCGAACACGAAATCAATTCCTGCTCCATTCGACCCTCCATTGCCTGATCGATGATTCTCGGGCGACAATAGCGACTTACACCTCGGCCGCCCTTTGCAGGATCCTGAATCTGATGAACCCTTCCGACGACGAATCCAAACCAGCCGTGGTTCCTCTGTCCGCCGCAGCAAGGCGTGTTCTCGGTGTATTGGTCGAAAAAGCCAAAACGACACCCGACAACTATCCGCTTTCCTTGGCGTCAATCGTCACTGCCAGCAACCAAAAATCGAATCGCTCGCCCAAGATGGATCTGGACGAAGATGATGCCCTGATCGCGTTGGACGAATTGCGAAACGTGGGTGCCGCCAGAGAGGTGCAGGGGAGTGGCCGTGTAATCAAGTACCGCCATGCGGCCTATGAGTGGATGGATATCGATGGGCCCGGGTCGGCTGTCATGACCGAACTGTTGCTGCGTGGCCCCCAAACAGCCGGGGAAATTCGTACTCGTGCGTCCCGCATGCACAATCTCCCCGACTTAGATACGGCCAAAGCTGTTATCGACGGCTTGATCGAAAAGAAACTGATCGAACCACTGACACCGGCTGGCCGTGGTCAACTCTTCACTCACACGCTTTACCCACCGCAGGATCGCCAATACCTGCTTGAAAAAATCAACAAAGAGGCCCCTACGCCAGCGCGAGCAACGTCCCCAAAAGACGCGAAATTAGAAGTCGATCAACTGTTGTCGCGACTCGATTCAGTCAATGAACGGATCCAACAACTTGAAAAAAGAATCACGATGCTGGAAGGGCCTAACGCTCAGAAAAACTAGGGTGATGGCAACTTGATCACAACAGCGAACAGCCGCCGTCACCGCAACGTGATCGAGCGGTCAGGCGAATCCGCTAAATCAAGCATTCAATCGGCTGCGCCAAGCACCAGAAAGGTCGGGCTGAGAGCTGCGAACCGTACTCGATCAAGTTGGTACTGGCCACGAGCGATATTGATCATGCGGACATCTGCTCGAAGCCCTGCCGATTCAATCTCCGCCTGAACGGCAACCAAGTTGTCGGGACTAGAGATGTTCACCACGATCCGTCCGTCGCTGGTGAGTCGCTGCAATGCCCCGGCAACAAGTTCAGGAACGATTCGCCCGGTTCCCCCAACAAAAATAGCATCGGGATCGGGCAAATCACTCCACGCTTCCGGTGCCTGTCCGTGCACAGGTATCAGTGACGGCACGTCGAACATTTTGGCGTTCTCGACCATCAACCCGTAATCCTCGGCATCCATTTCAATGGCAAACACTTTGCCAGCACTCGCGATCGATGCCGCCTCGATCGCCAAGGATCCGCTACCAGCACCGACATCCCAAACGACACTTTCAGTTGTCAGTCCTAATTCGGCCAACGCGATACAGCGAACTTCCGAAGGCGTTAACAATCCCCGTTTGGGTCGGGACTGCAGGAACAAGTCGTCAGGATTTCCGAAGAGCCGTTTGCGATGACTGCCACTCGGTCGGTCGGCTGCTCCCTTTCGCCGCACCAATACCATCACGTTCATACCCGCGAACGCCTGATCCCGAATCGATGGCAGATCACCACGCGTCACCGTTTCGCCCGGCGTCCCAAGATTCTCGCAGACATAAGCCGTGAAGTAGTCGATTCGTCGATCCAACAATGCCTCCGCCACCACCGACGGTGAAATCGACTCCGTGGTAAATAAACCAACTCGCTCGGCAGTTCGCACTTGATCAACGACTTGATCGAGCGACTGCGACGCAAGATTGCACAGATAGGCATCATCCCAACTCTCTTTGACCCGAGCAAAAGCCAACTGCATGCTGCTGACGTGCGGCACCACGTCGAATCGATCCTTGCCAAACATGTCCGTTAAATAGCGGGCAATTCCGTAAAAGAGGGGATCACCGCTCGCAATCAACACAGTCCGTTGTTCCGGCAATTGCTCGATCGTTTCCCTCAACTCATCTAAATCTCCACCGACCACTCGGTGGTCAGCCGTAGAATTGATTCGATCCAGCATGCGTGCTGTTCCGACCAAAACTTCAGCTTGATCGATGAGCGACTTGGCGTAGCCGGTCAATCCATCGATACCGTCATCGCCCATTCCGACGATATGAATTAGAGCATTCAATGTGCAACTCAGTTCATTCTTGCGTTTGAATTATTTTCCCAGCGAAGTCGCAAACTGTTTCGAATCCTGCATTTCTCGACTGCCTGAGGTGGGGCAGGGCGTGTCACAGCGAAACCTGTCTGGCATGCACACCTTAAAGCTTTCGAAGCTCTTTGAGAATCTCCTCCACCGTACTCCGTCCGGCATGCGAAGTACTCACCTGCTTCCAGCGGATCCGACCATTGCGATCAATCACATAGGTAGCAGGATAAGCCGTTTCGCTTCGAGCATCCCAACGCAGACCCCACTTTCGCACGGTGTCCATCCGATCATCACGGACGATCACCATGGGTTCGGGCAAACGCCGCTTCCCCGCAAATTTTTCAGCGTGTTGCTCGAGCGACTCTGAATCGCCCGGATAGATCAAAATCACTTTGGTGGCAAATCTTTTCAGCGTCGCCGCCCGATTGGCCAGCGTGGCGACGTGCCGCATGCAAATCGGACATTGGTATCCGGGATACCCCCGCAAGACGACCACGACAACCGCTCCCTGACGGTATTGGTCACTCAAACGCAGATAGTCTTTGCTCCCAACAATTGGCAATTCAAAGTCGTGAACACGGTCATCCACTTGCTGCTGCGGGATAATCGGATCAGCCGACCAACAAGCATTTGACCAAGCGGCCGAGACCAACAGGCAGACCACGACAAAGCGCTGACGGTTGCAAACATCCATGCGACTCACCTTTGACTCGTCGAGTGCCTTGTAACACCGCGGTGCGGATTTGAACTAGTGACTAATTTCGACGTTCGCGTTGACGCCGACTGTAGCGCTCCAAGGTTTTACGCTCGGCTGCCGTCAAGCTTGATTCGCCCTGCTCGTGAATCTTCGCCAGTATGCGATCAGCATCTTCAGCTTCGCGCTCGATCTTTTTCTCGGGGTCGTGCAACTTGAGCTTCATTTTGCGCGAACGATGCCGCATGCGAGCGGGGACGTCACTGACTGCGCCCAAGTTCAACCAACGCAGATTCCAATTCAAAAAGTAGTAGCCAAGCGAGAAAAAGGCGCCTGCTAGATGGACCGTGAAAGCCGTATTCTCACCTCCCATACCTGGCATCAAACCAAACGCGCCAGCCAAGTCAGAGCCAACAAATAAGATCGCAAGCACCCATGCTTTAACAGGCAACACCAAAAACAACAAGATTTCGCGATGCGGAAAGTAGCAGGCGAATAGCACTGCGGAGGCGACCACGGCACCGCTGGCCCCGATCGTTCCACCGGGGAAGCCCCCGATGAGGCTCGTCACCGAACCAACGATCCCACCAGCGACGATCGCGAGTAGGTAGAACCGCAAAAACTCCATTCGACCCATCCGGCGTTCGATCTCACGACCAAAAACGAACAGACCAATCATGTTGAACAGTAGATGCTGGATGTTCACATTGTCGTGAACAAATCCATAACTCAAAAACTGCCACCACATCCAAGGCTGCTTCAGCGTTTCGCCGTAGACGGCCAACCAATCGGTGATGACGTAGATTTTTTGGCTCGCTCCAGAGACGTCAACTTCGCGGGTATAAAAGATCGTGTCCGCCAAAAACACCACCACATTGATGACAATCAATGTCAGAGTGATGCTGCGAGGATTCTCGACTCGACTCCAAGGAGTCGCTTCGTTCCGTCCATAATCGCGATCATAGAGCCCCATCAGAGACCTTCGTACCTTGTTTGTGGATCAAGTAGCCACGAGAAGTTAGCTCAGTAAAACCTGAGCCTTTCTGGTTTAGCTGTGACTGGGTCGTCAGCGGTCACCCCTGGCCAGGTGATTCTCGCCTGCCCCACATGTTAGCAATCGAGGGCAGTCGGCCGGTAGTGTAGATTGCGTTCAACCGCTCGCGGATCAGCTCTGCCGGTAGCGCGTGGTTTCCTCAGGCCGCCTGGGCGGCGGTTTGCTGCGGTGACGACTGCTGCCTCAGATACTCAACCGCACGCCTCAGTTGCGCATCGATGTCGAGCCCCGTCTCCCCAGCTTTCGTCTCCTCAGCTTTCGTCTC
>JARGNK010000121.1:4296-16649 GCA_029213145.1 Rubripirellula sp.
GCGCATCGATGTCGAGCCCCGTCTCCCCAGCTTTCGTCTCCTCAGCTTTCGTCTCACTGAAAACTTGGCGATCACTGGTTCCGGTACCCGATTCAGGATTGGGCTCTGGCACATTCTGGACCGGAACAGGCTCGGATTGGGCGGCTGCCTCTTTGCCTCCACCGACGGTCGCAAGCGACGGATAGGAAGCTTCCCGCCACCGTTTGGCAACTTTTTCGAGCGTCGCATCATCGAGCTCGACTGCCAACCCTTCATCGGGACTCACACCCCATTGGTCTTCCTCGGTTGCATCCTTGAGCCGATGAATATTCTCTCCGTTGGGTCGATAGTAACGTGCAACCGTCAATCGCAAGGCGCTGCGACCAAATTGAAGTGGGAGGATATTCTGCACGGTGCCTTTTCCATAACTCCGCATGCCAACGATAGCAGCGCGACCATTATCCTGCAGACTCGCAGCAACGATTTCACTGGCACTCGCGGAATTCTCATCAATCAAGACTGCCACTGGCTTTGCCTCATTGACCAAGACTCCTGGTTCCGCATCAAAACGATCTTCCATCACACCCCCACGAGTGCGCGTCGAAACGATCCCACCTGAACTCAAAAACATATTGCTGACATCGACTGCGGCATGCAGTAACCCGCCACCATTGCCACGGAGATCAAGCACTAACGCGTCGAAATCGTTGTCCAGATCTTTGAGAACACCTTCAAGCTCTCGCACCGTTTTTTCACCAAAGCTCGTCAAGCGAACGTAAGCGATCGCCGGATCGTCTTTCAGTCGGTACACCCAACGATTCTGGCTGTCACGAAAGTCTCCGATCACAGATTGAAGTTCGATCCGGCCGCGACGAACGGTGAGATTCTGTTCGTCTGTCGAGCGTCGAACCGTCAAGTTCACCGTCGTTCCTATCGGCCCTTTCAGGCGACCACTGACATCACGCAATGGTAGTGCCGATACATTTTCACCGTTGATGCCGATAATCGCGTCGCCGGGCAAAATCCCTGCTTCGAGCGCTGGCGAATCGACCAGAGGCGTAATGACCTGCACTGGCTCACCTTCCTCTGGCTGTTCAACAAAAATGCCAATCCCGGCAAACTCTTGATTGATGTTGTCCTGGAATGACTCGTAGTCATCACGAGGGATGTACTCGCTATGTTCATCCAAATTAGCTGTCATCCCGTTCATCGCAGCGACTAAAAGATCATCCTTTTCGACAGGATCAACGTAATAGGCGTCAATCAGTTGCAGAGCATCACTGACCATCATCGCTGTGCGCACACGACGGTTCATGGCGTAGCAAAGCACGCTTACACAAGCGGCAACAATGATCACGTTCAGATGTCGGTGCGGCATCTCGGCTCCATCAAAACAATTAAACGACTACCCCACCTAAGTGTACCGATTTTGCTGCCCAAACAGGGAATGGCACACAGCGAGGAACTTGCTCATACGCCGCTAAAAAACGGGACGGGAACCATTATTGCATGCTGCTGGACCCAAGTCGCCAATCCATCCCAACTCGTATATTGCGAAACATAGACAAACAAGAGGTAGATCGCGACTACCATCAGCATGTTCAACCTTACCACCCAGCGACTGATCGTCGCCCAACGGCCCTCTGGTTCGGGACGCCGTCGCGCCCGTCGCAGCGCCAATCCAGTCGAAATTCGAGCAGGAAGTATAAAAGCAACGAACAACAAACATGGTAACCACATCACTTCCTGCTGAGTTGCCTCGATTTTCAGCAGGTACAAAGGAATTGGAGTCAGCACGAGCGAAATGAACATGGCGACCAACCAAGCCCAAGGAGCACGCCGAAAACATCGGCGAATATGCCGAACCTCGAACAATGCTTTCAATCGATTCTCAGCGGCATAATGCGCTTGTAACATCGGGAGATACATGATCCCCAGCCCCAGACAAACAAGCGACAAGAATCCAACCAAACCAGCTAATCCGGTTTCACCCTCACGAAACGCCACGATGATCACCAACGCTGGAATCAACCAAATCAGCGTTCCGAGTGCACCTCGAGCCCCCAACCAAAAGTAGTGGGCCAATCGCAGCGAACTCGTAAATTCCCACAACCGATCTGGCGCGGTGCGGTAGGTCCGCCACCGCCAACCCTCACGAAGAAAACGCTTCGGCTCGGGCCATAGATAGTGCTTCAGCCGACCGCCACGCACCCAGGCCCAGAGTAAATACCCGGTTGCCAACACTGACGAAGCAATGGCCAACACGCGCATCGTCGCAGCCTGTCCGGAACCAGGATCAATCAAGTAAGCGACCGATTCCCAATGAACCAACAACTGTGTCGGCAACGCCGCCATGAAGACGGCCAACGCAGCCAACCCGATCTGGCCGGCTTGCCGAAACTGAGGCAAGGATTCGCGAATGGTTCCTCCATTAGCAATTCCACCGGCAACCCCCAACAAGTAACCAAATGCTATGAGTTGGAGGACTGGAATCGCTGTCAAGAAAGCAAGCAGGGCCACCAAAGATGCAAGTGAGAAGCAAACTCGAACAAACGAACCAAATACACCAAACAGAAAACGGACAGGTCTCCGCCGCGGCCGAGGGGACGAGGGGACAACGGATTCAGGTTCAGATTCCGCCTGATGAACCAAAGCGGGAAGCTCGCCCTCATTCGCTGCTACCAAATCCACTCCAGCAATCCCTGGTGAGGGGGACGACTCGGACGAGAGCTGGGGATGAATTGCTGGTGGATCTGCCAAGGCATCAATCGGTTGCTGAGGGAGCCCCTATCCTATATTGCCTTCCGAGCAAGCGATTCGCACAAATGGCTGCATTCTTGTTGCTATTCTGGTGCGGCAGCGAGAAGACTCTTAGGGCGGGAATTAAACGGTTAGGGCAGCGAGTAAACGGTTAGGGCAGAGAGAAAGAGGGAGCGATCGGGAAAAATCGGCGGGCCCCGGGCAATTTCGAGGGCCAAGCAATCAAAACTTATCGCCTGTGGCAACAATGGCGCCTACGCAAAGTTTACTCAAGAATCGATGCTCATTGGTCGATCCTAGAGACTGATGGCTTTTCGTGGGGGGATACTCGAGAGGCGCCTCGGACTGGTCTGCTGAATGCAGTGGCCGGCCGCGTTCCCAACATGCTCGGATCATATCGCCCCTTTGCTAGCCTGTTATTCACAGGATTGCTCCTGGCTCTGCCAGGCTGCGTGGCATTGAATATCCCCAGCCAACGCTGGCACGATCCCGAAGATCAAGGTGGCCTGTTTGGCCATTATCAAGGCGGATCCGACCATCAAACGGGCGGTCAAGAACTCCTGTTAGCCACGGATTCGACGGTGATGGAAATCACGGAAGGCCCGTACGACGAGACACTCGTGTCGCCAGGATTTTTCGGCGAGGCAGGATTTCACGGTTCTGTCGGATGCTGTGCTGACTGTGAAACAAACTGCTTCGACCCGTTGGCAGAAACCGAGGCCGCCGCGCCCCCCGATATTCCGTGGCCCAAATTCCACCCTGTCCCAACTCGCCCGGTCTACGGACCACACGGAGTGCACTAGAGCTGATTGCCGCCACTCAGAGTCGCGTTGCAGGTGATGGTTGTACATAGTGTTACTTTGATTGTGGGAGCTCAGTCCGTTGGCCTGAGGAATCCCTGCGACCCAACGGCTCACGTCCGTTTCTGTTTGGGCTCCGGCCGACAGACCTGCCCTGCGATCTCATCAACAGGAAGCTAGCAGCGGGCCAGATAAAAGCCACCGAACCACCTCTCTGATCGGTAGCGATTGCCGACATTGCCGCTCGAACGGGTTGTCGACTCGCGGGGCCAAGAATTGGGATCCCAGCATCGCCTCGCAGCGGTCAAAGATGCCCAAAAAAAACACTTTTTCGAGCCTGAAGGCTAAAGAAATGCGTCCGCCCAACCCCGGACCGGATCAGTTCGCTCCCAATCGTGTTAAGCTCGGCAAACCTTGCGGCCCCCCCCTCGAAGGCATCAAGCAATCGCTCGGATTGTTCCGATGCAAAAACCCATACCGGTGTTTCCGGTATGTCCTTGGCGGGGGATCGTGAACTCCGTCCGAACCATGCATCCGAATGATTCGGGTACGGGGAATATATGCCACCCATCATCCCAGTTTCCCGCGCCGCGGTCTGCTTTGTCATTTCGACCCTTTGCGTCGCGATGTCATATACGGCTAAACCGCTGGCCGCTCAAAGTCCCCAGCAGCACGTCTCGGATGCTCGGGAAACACCGACGGTGCTCGCCATCCGACGCGTTTCACCTGCAGTCGTAAACATCCACGGTCAGAAAACCGTGCGTTCGTCTGCCGCAGGAATGGCTGGTGCGACCGGGCCTGATTCCTTTCGCCAAGTAAACGGCATGGGAACCGGCGTGGTGATTGACCCACGAGGTTACGTGATCACCAACTATCACGTGGTCGAAGACGTAAACGACATTCGCGTCACCCTGCACAGTGGCGAAACAACGACAGCTGAATTGGTCGCTTCGCGAATTCGAAATGATTTAGCACTAATTAAGGTAAACACTGACCGCCCCCTGCCAACCATTCCGCGGGGAACGAGTAGCGATTTGATGGTTGGTGAAACGGTAATCGCGATTGGGAACGCATTTGGCTACGTCCACACGTCGACAGTGGGAATCATCAGCGCGTTGCATCGTGATGTCCCGGTCAACGAAACACAGGACTATCAAGACCTGATCCAAATCAGCGCCGGGATCAATCCAGGCAACTCTGGTGGCCCACTACTAAACATCAACGGCGACATGATCGGCGTCAATGTTGCCGTTCGAGTTGGTGCACAGCAGATCGCATTCGCGATCCCAATCGATCAGGTCATCGACGTCGTAAGTGAGATGATCGAACAGCACTACAACAACCAGCTTGCAACAGGATGGAGAACCACCGGCGGACCCCGCGAGGGCGACGGAATAACAATCGCCAATGTCTCCGCTAGCAGTCCCGCCGCACGTGGGGGACTGAAACCGGGTGACCGCGTGGTCCGCGTTGGTTCTCAATCGGTCGATGATCGGCTCGAATTTGTCTTAGCGATGCTGAACGTCGACCCGACCACCCCGATTGACCTTGGCGTTGACCGCGATGGCAAACGATTCGATTTATCGATGACCACCAACACGCGTCGTGTTGAATCGCTATCCGTCTCCGAATTGGCTTGGTCGGTAATCGGTGTCCAGGCGAAGTCGGTCGCCGAGCCGACCATGAGACGTTTGAATTCACGGATGCGGACCAAATATCGGGGTGGCCTCTACATCACAGCGGTTCGACCCGATTCAGCGGCCGATCAGCAAGGAATCATCCCAGGCGATGTATTGCTTGGGATCCACGGTTGGCAAACATCCAACATGAAAGATCTGGCGGGCATTTTGGAACATCCTGACATGCAGAAAGGGCCTCGTGCCAAGTTCTATCTGGTTCGCCGAGAGCAGACGCTATTCGGTCACATGGAACTCGCCGCACAACCCACAGCGAAGCTGCGATAACTTCGGTTATCAGAAGCTGGGCAGTGGAGGGCGGATGGCTTGCAGCGAAAAGCGAAGCCGGCAAAAAACAGCGAATAAGTGGCGGCAAAAACCGCAAATATCGCGAACAATGTAGAAGGGTGCAGTGAACCGTAAACGCTCGCGTGGAATCCCATTCCACGAAAGGGTCCCGGGGTAAACCTGATTCGTGCTCCCGCAGCACCGGTTTACCGACCCAGCCGGGACTCGAGCGTTGGGGCAATCAAACGCGATGCCGTTGACCGGCGACGGGTGATCAGCTCGCCGCTACCAACTGCGAGCCGCTTCGTACTGGCTGATTTTTTCCTCATGCTGCAGCGTTTGAGCGATATCATCTAAACCATGCAGCAGGTTGTGTCGCCGACTGGCGTCTACCTCAAAGCTCAGCTTTAATCCGTCCTCGTCTCGGACCAAATGGTTTTCCAGATCGACGGTCAGTGTGTAGGGAGCGTGCTCGGCCGCTCGCTGGAAAATCTGCTCGACTTGCGCTTCAGGTAAGACAATCGGCAACAAACCATTCTTAAAACAGTTGTTGAAGAAAATGTCAGCAAAAGAGGGCGCGATCACCGCTCGAAATCCATAATCATCCAGCGCCCAAACTGCGTGTTCACGACTGCTACCACTCCCAAAGTTCTGTCGCGCCACCAAAATCGACGCACCTTCAACCTGAGGATGGTTCAGCTCAAAATCCGGATTGGGAGTCGTTCCATCATCCTGAAAACGCCAATCGTAAAACAGAAACTGGCCAAATCCTGTGCGTTCAATTCGCTTCAAGAACTGCTTTGGAATGATTTGATCGGTGTCGACATTCGCGCGATCGAGCGTGGCAACGATGCCTGAGTGAACAGTGAATTTTTGCATGTGAATGTAAAGGGCTTGCGTAGCGTGCGATGTTGATTGAGTGTTGAGTTGCCCGGAGTCAGACCATTTCAAAATCTGCTGGCAACAAATGATTACTCACTAAAATTCCATCCGCGAATATCGACAAAGTGCCCCGCCACAGCAGCCGCAGCAGCCATCGCAGGACTCACCAGGTGCGTTCGACCACCTTTCCCTTGGCGTCCTTCAAAATTGCGATTGCTCGTGCTTGCGCAACGCTCGCCGGGAGCTAATTTGTCGGGATTCATGGCTAAGCACATACTGCACCCAGCTTCCCGCCAATCGAAGCCAGATTCCTTGAAGATACGGTCCAGGCCTTCCTCTTCCGCCTGCCGTTTCACTTTCCCGCTGCCGGGAACGACCATGGCATTGACGTCAGAATTGACGCGATGCCCACGAACCACTGATGCCGCAGCACGCAAATCTTCAATTCGCGCGTTTGTGCACGAACCAATGAAAACGCGTTGAATCGGTATGTCATGAATCGGCGTACCCGCCTTTAAATCCATGTATTCCAATGCATTGCTTGTCGATTTCTGCTCGGTCGCATCGGAGAAGTCACCAGGACTGGGAATCTGGTCATCAATGCTGCGTACCTGTCCCGGATTGGTGCCCCAAGTAACTTGAGGTGCAATATCTTTTCCCTGGTAAGAATTGGATCGGTCATAGACAGCACCAGGATCGCTCGGCAACTGCTTCCAACGCTCCACCGCTTCGTCAAACGCTGTGGGGACCTGTGGCAGTCCGCGGAGATAGTCAAAGGTCGTTTGATCTGGTGCAATCATACCTGCTCGAGCACCAGCCTCGATCGACATGTTGCAAACCGTCATTCGCTCCTCCATCGTCATCGCTCGAACACACTCGCCGGTGTATTCCAGAACGTAACCGGTTCCGCCAGCCGTCCCCAGGCTACCGATCAGATAGAGGATCATGTCCTTCGCTGTGACGCCACGAGGCAGTTCGCCGTCGACATTCAGTTCGAAGGTCTTGGGCTTGAATTGCCGGAGCGTCTGAGTCGCCAAGACATGCTCCACTTCGCTGGTCCCGATCCCGAACGCCAGCGATCCGAAGGCGCCATGCGTTGCTGTATGACTATCACCACAAACGATTGTCATTCCCGGTTGTGTGTAGCCATTTTCGGGGCCGATCACGTGAACGATCCCCTGGCGAACATCTCCAATGTCAAACAGCGTCACACCAAACTCGCTGCAGTTCGCCCGCAGCGTCTCAATCTGCTTCCGGCTAATAGGATCTGCAATCGGTAAGCTGCGGTCCGTGGTCGGAACATTATGGTCTGGAGTGGCGATTGTGCGTTCGGTGCGGCGAACGGAGCGACCAGCCAAACGCAATCCCTCAAACGCCTGGGGACTGGTGACTTCGTGCACCAGATGCAGGTCGATGTAGAGGATGGTTGGACCGTCCGCAGGAGCCTGGACGACATGTTCGTCCCAAATCTTCTCAAGCATGGTCCGCGGGGCGGAGGGTTGGGCGTCGGACATACGGAAAGGCGGTATTTAGGGAGGGAACTGCCCGCGACGAGGCGGCAAATCAAAGCTTCCACTGTCAACTGTGAAGCCAAGAATGTCAACGGCTTATCAATAAGACCACCACCGGCCTCTGAGGTTCACCGCAGCCTTGCCTGCCTCTTTCGGTCGCGTCAGAAACAGCGATCCCTAGAATTCCCTGCTTTGGTTCTGGCCTGGTCAACCAATTTCCAGGCCCTGCCGACCGAGCAACGCTGGCTCTGGCATCATCTTTCACACTCAGACGAGCCAAGATTCAACGTTTTCAATTTCTTGGCGAAACAGGATTTGAGAGACGCAAAAACTGCAGAGTTCCGCGTCATCGAATCGTGAAATCCGATCAGACTTGATAGTACTCTCGGTACCACTCGATGAAGCGAGACACACCCGTCTCGATCGAGGTCGACGGCCGGAACCCGACCGACGCCTCCAATGCATCAATGTCCGCGTAGGTCGCCGGTACATCACCTGGCTGCATTGGCAATAAGTTTTTCTTCGCGGTAACGCCCAACGCTTTCTCGATCACTTCGATGAAGTATGACAACTCGACAGGTTGATTGTTGCCGATATTGAATACTCGATAGGGGGCATGACTGCTCGACGGGTTGGGATCATCGCTGTCCCAACTCGGATCTGGTTTGGCAATTTGCTCGCTGGTCCGATCAACTCCTTCGACGATGTCATCAATGTAGGTGAAATCGCGACTCATCTTTCCTTCATTGAACACATCGATGGGTTGCCCCTCCAAGATTGCCTTGGTGAACAAGAACAACGCCATATCGGGTCGGCCCCAAGGACCATAAACCGTGAAGAACCGCAATCCTGTCGTCGGCAAGCCATACAAGTGACTGTACGTGTGTGCCATCAGCTCGTTGCTTTTCTTCGTCGCTGCGTAGAGACTCAGCGGATGATCGACTTTGCTGCTAGTCGCAAAGGGCATCTTTGTACCCCCGCCATACACACTGCTACTGCTGGCATAGGTCAAATGAGGTGTCTTGGCATGCCGGCAGGCTTCCAGAATATTTGTGAAGCCGACGATATTGCTTTGTATGTAAGCGTGTGGGTTGGTCAATGAATACCGGACACCCGCCTGCGCGGCGAGATTGATCACTCGCTCGAAATCATGCTTGGCGAAGAGACCATTGACTGTCTCGGCATCCGCAAGGTCGGCTTCGACAAAGGTGAAGTTATCGAAGTCTCGAAGCTGCGATAAACGATCACGTTTAAGCTGAACGCTGTAGTAGTCATTGACATTGTCAAAACCGACCACGTTCACGCCACGTGCCAGCAAGCGTTTGGCAAGATTGAACCCGATGAAGCCGGCAGTGCCGGTAACAAGATGAGTGCTCATGGAGGCTGAAAACGTCCCGTTTGACTGCCGGCATGGTTCTTATGTTGGGCGTGCGGAGTGACGCCCGGTCAGGCCGCACCGCAAGTCACAGAATCAATGAATTGATTAAACCGGATCTTCGACAAAATGAGCCGCAGAATCGGTCGTGGTCGGAACGATTCTGGTCACGCTCACCTTCGTCCGACGGAGTTCTTCGATCTCCGAGGCCATTTGAGAAATCAGATTTGCGATTTCCATCCCCGCCTGATCACCAATGTTCACCATGAGTGCTTTACGTGAATTGTAGCTCAAACCGATGTTGTTTTTCATCGCGGACCTGTCCGAGTTTTCAGAGTTGAACGGTGAAGAGTGTTTCAATTAGTAATTCAAACTCCTTCGATGGCAAGTATTTCTTACTCAACCGTTACACTTTTTGCCAAGTTACGGGGTTTATCAACGTCACAGCCGCGCAGAAGCGCGATGTGGTATGACAGTAGTTGCAGCGGCACAACACTCAGAATTGGCTGAAGGAACTCAGGGACATGGGGCACCCGAATCACATCGTCAGCAAGGGAATCAACGTGAGCATCCTGCCGGCTGGCAATGGCAATGATGGGGCCACCGCGTGCTTTGACCTCTTCCATATTGGCGATCACTTTGTCGTAGGTGGTGCCATGTGGCACAATGAAGACGCTTGGGGTCGCCTCGTCAACCAACGCAATTGGCCCATGTTTCATCTCAGCCGCGGGATATCCCTCCGCGTGGATGTAGCTGATTTCTTTGAGTTTCAGGGCCCCTTCCAGAGCCGTTGGAAAGTTGAATTGGCGTCCCAGGTAAAGCACATTGCTGGCGTCTTGGTACTTTTTGGCAACTTCTCGAACCTGCAAATCACAGCTCAAGGCTTCTTGAACCGCGCCTGGCAATTTTTTCAGATCTTCAATGATCGCTTTACCACGCTCAAAACTGAGGTGCCTCATCCGGCCAAAGTAGAGTGCCAGCATCGCCAACACGCAGCACTGCGACGTGTACGCTTTGGTGCTGGCGACCCCAATCTCTGGGCCAGCATGTAAGTAAACGCCACCGTCAGCCGCCTGGGCAATCGAACTGGCGACCACATTACAAATGGCCAAAGTCCGGTGGCCCTTCCGTTTCGTTTCCCGCAGCGCGGCCAAGGTGTCAGCCGTCTCGCCACTCTGTGTGATCCCAAACACCAATGTGTTCTTCTCAATCGGCGGGTTGCGGTATCGCAACTCACTGGCGTACTCAACACAGACAGGAATTCGCGCCAAGTCTTCGATTAAGTACTCACCCACCAAAGCGGAATGCCAACTCGTCCCACACCCGGTCAAAATGATCCGTTCCACATTGCCCAACTGTTGGGGCGTTAAGTTCAAACCACCAAACACCGCGGTCGCATCTTGGTCATCCAATCGACCCCGCATCGCATTGCGAATCGACTCAGGTTGCTCATAGATCTCCTTGAGCATGTAGTGATCGTAACCTTCCAGGCTCACGTCACCATCGTCAACTTCCAACGGTTGAATATCGACACGGACTTTACCTTGCTCGTGATGCAGTACAGAGAAACCTTCCGGTCGCAGCACGGCGATCTGATGGTCGGCCAGGTAGACAATTCGATCAGTGCGACCGACCAATGGTGACGCATCGCTGGAAACAAAGTACTCACCACGACCAACACCGATCACCAACGGACTGCCGAAACGTGCCGCGATCAAAAGATCGGGTTGATCTCGAAAGGCAATCGCTAAGCCGTAGGTCCCGCGCAGCTGCCGAACCGCGGCTTGGACCGCGTTGAGAAACCGCAGATTCGGTTGACCCGATACCTCAGGCGTTTGCCGTAAACAATCTGCGACCAAATGGGCGACAACCTCGCTATCGGTATCAGAGTGAAAGGTATAGCCTTTTTCCTTCAGTTCACTCTTGAGCGGCTGGAAATTTTCAATCACCCCGTTGTGCACCAGAACAATCTCACCATCACCACCGAAATGCGGATGAGCATTAGCCTCGGTCGCCGGGCCGTGCGTCGCCCAACGGGTGTGTCCAATCCCCAACGATCCCTTAGCTGGTATCGCTTCTAGCTTCCCAGCCAATGAATCAATGCGGCCAACCGAACGGGTCACGTCAAAGGAATCATCGACCTGGATCGCGATTCCTGAACTGTCGTAGCCCCGGTACTCCAATCGCCTCAACCCATCCACGAGAAACGAGCACGCATCCGCACTGCCGACGTAACCAACGATTCCGCACATGTCTTAACTCTCTTCAAAATGCATTCTCTTAACCGATAGCTTCCAGGGGAACACCCGGCGGGCTGAGTCGAACAAACGCCTTCGATTACAACACAATCCATGCAGTAATCAGGTATGTTCCATCGGACAATCTGACCCTTTCAGAAGCTACGATCGTTTGTCTATAAACGGATTCCAGGCCAGAAGAAAAGGGACGATTCTGCCTAAATCAGGTGAAACATTCACGGGAAACTGCAAACATCAAGCAGCCCGCCTCAAAGTCCCTGTTTCAGGCTGGAAACGCACCCACGCATCGTTCTCGTAATGCAGGATCAAAGTGTCGGGATGGGTGATTCGCGACAGCAGATGCAAGGTTACCGGATTCTGCCAGCGATCCGCTGTGGTCGCGATCAACACCAAATCCATGGCACCAAGATTATTCGCGACATTCCGCAAACCATTATCAACCTTCTCTGGAAATAGCTGCGGCCGAATGTCGTGCTCGCGGAGCAAGCAATAAAAGTCCCGAAGTCCAAACGTGCTGCCCCCTAATTCAAACTCGTCAATCGCGGCGTAGCGAACCGGCTGCAGGCATTTTTTTTGCAAGACTTCCAACACCGCCAACGCTCGCGTTCCATCGTCGACCGAGATTTCCAACACCGATTCGATCTCTAACCCCTTCAACTGCCGACACAGTCCAGCATGAGGTCCACCACCGAACAGCCGTCGCTTCGGCGCTACCTTCTTGGAGGTCGCTTTCTTGTCGGATACCTGGTTGGCAGGCACCTGCTTAGATGGCACCTGCTTAGATGGCACCTGCTTAGATGGCACCTGCTTAGATGGCACCTGCT
>JARGNK010000121.1:16749-18175 GCA_029213145.1 Rubripirellula sp.
TCGATGGCATGGCCATCGAAGAAACGCCAGATGTCATCTCTCCCGTCGAGGAGGATATTTCCGACGCCCCGACCGACGGATCAGAAACGGACGAATTCTCAGCAGTCGAATGCTCTTTGGATCGGCCACGAAGCGACTTCCAAAGTTTCACCAGCGACATTAGCAGTTCTCGACGAGAGGTTGCGAATTTGACGAGTCATCTGATTATCTCGGCGAGGGATGATTGCGAAATCTACCCCATCGTACGGAGGTAAGGTCAGGCAGTTAACAGCCAACCGTAGGGATTGCGCTCACCAGGAAGAATAGGCAACCCATTCGGCTTGCTATCAAAACGAATCAGAATCGCTTGGCAGTAAGGACGCCAACAATTTTGACGCCAGGTCACCATCGCGACGAAAAGCCAACTCGACTGCCGCAACGTGGCTGCGGCGTACCTGCATCGATTCGGCAATTCCAGCCGGCACGCCGTCGACATAAGCCTGCACGGGCCGCTTGCCGCTATGGTCTAGGGTTCTGATCTGGATCACAGCATCAGCAGGCATCATCAAGGGCTGCCAGAATCTCGGGCGAAAGATGTTCGAACCAGCAATCGTCAACGATTGGGTATCCAGCGGAACCGGTGTCGCTCCCATCGCACGAGCGTATGACGAAGAGCCAGAGGGCGTCGCCACCAGCAAACCATCGCCGACAATCTTTGGAACTCGGGCTTCACCATCGACGGTGAGTTCAAACCACGCTGCCTGACCGGTTTGCCGTTCAATCCACGCATCGGAAAAGGCGAGATGCTTCTTCAATTCTCCGGTGGTCGATGTCACCAGAGCGCGCAACATCGGCATCCGGTACGCAACCACATCAAGATCATCCAAACTGTCGAACGGTTTCTGATTCATCAAGAAACCGAGGTGACCCGCATTGATCCCGATGAACGGAAGCCGCAAACGCCAATACTGACGAATCGCGTGTAACATCGTACCGTCACCACCGATCACCAATATAAAATCAGCGTCCGGTCCTTCCCAACGTCGATAGCGATCGGCCAACTTTGCAGCCTTTCGATTCCGATCGTCATAGACCAATCGGATCCGGGGACTTTCCCACCTGACCGGTAATTGCATCGGGTAACGCAACGGCTGAAACAACCGATGCCGTTCGATGTAGCGTTTTGCCACTGGAGGCAGCACACCTGAAACGTCCACCCCCTTGGCCAACTGCTGACGCAGTTCATGTGGCTGTCGCATGTTGTCCAGCCGCATCAATTGGTGCCGGGGCGGAAGCTGCTCAGAGGTTAAAGATGTTTCTTGATCGGTGACAATTACAAAACCGGCTTCATTCCAAAGTCGATCACCCTCTTGCCATTGGTTTCGCAAATCGGTTTTCTGGGCATCCCCGGCGACTGCGTCTTCATTGACCACAAACCATAAGTCAT
>JARGNK010000121.1:18185-22756 GCA_029213145.1 Rubripirellula sp.
AGAAAGCATCTTGGTGAGCGTTGCCGGGGCGACGGCACGCTCATCCTCGAGACCTCGAAAGTCGATTTCCACGCGGGGCCTTCCCCCAAACGTCAAATCGATCAACGCTGCACGATGCACCGGCTCGGCATGCTCGACAATTAAGCCACCACGAACATGGGCAGACGGAAAAATCTTGACCGCATCGTATCCGGACGAAAGCAGACGCTGAACCAGTTCAACCTGGGCCGAAGTTGGTGGGTCAAAACTACCGATCATCGCAGCAACCCGACGCGATTTTTTGTGGGGCAACGGGAGCCCCCGTTGACCGGTTTGATAGAGATCGTGCTCGCGGATGTAATTCAACACAGGCGGAGGCAGGAACTGTTCAACCTCATGATCTCCATTGGCGATCCCGCGACGAATCGAAGTTGAGCTCGAATCAAAGGTAGTGGACTGATCGAGGTAATGATGGGGTGGATCGCGATACCAAGCATCTGCTGGTGGCTCCGGAAGATCCGATGACCCAACGACAAGCACCGGCATCAAGCGTTTCAGTGACTCGAAGTTTGACCAAGCGTGCATTGATTCGACATTCTCACGACCGATCAAAAAATTCAGCACGTATCTTGATTCGATTTCTTCATTTGCCACCAAACGCTTAGCCAAATGGTAGATCTCTCCTAAAAACCGATGACGAATTTCGAAGTCAAAGACGCGTACCGAGGGAATCCCCTCGGCCGCAGCGTGACACATGGCCAAGCGATGCTCTGGAGTTGCCATTCGCTTCCCAGCCAAATGCGAATAACAGGGCATCCACCATACTTCATCAACGCAACCACTCTCCAACGCCTTTCGCGACATCTCAAGATGGCCCAAATGAATTGGATCAAAGGCACCACCGAGAATCCCAACTTGCAACCGCCGACCAAATTTCTTGTAGGTTTCGTGCCGACGATCGATTCGTTCAAGCGTTTCCTTGACGAGTGTCTCCGCATCCCATTGATGCTCGTTGGCCAACTGGATCACGGCGCACAATAAATCACCGGTCGATTCTCGAAGTGATTGCGAATCGACGTATCGAGAAAGTTTCGACATTTGCCGCTGTACATCCGCGACCCGCTCTTCGACCGGCGTCTGCCCAAAGTGCTTTCGAAAACTTTCGGCAACGAGATCCTCGAGTTCTCGGTCCTGTCGTTTTTCGCTCACAATCGCTCCACCCACACCACGCTTCGAATGTTCTTCAAGCCGTTCAAGCCTACTAGCTTGCGAACATCTGCGGCCTGCACCGCCCCCAGTGTAATACTAATCCAATTGAACTGGGCGTCCGCGACATGCCCCGTCGCTACACACCGCCACGTCGACCCTCCAATCGGACGGCCGATGGCATCGTTCTGTGCAGGTCAATCCAACGCTTCTCCGGCGTGCTCTAACGCACCGAAGGCCCGTTCTGCGTCTTTCTCACTCCAAAGTCCTCCGACACCACAACCTGAAAGAGCTTCCTGCAACGCTTTCGCAGTTTGAAATCGCTGCATAGGGTCCTTCTCGAGGCACCGCATGATCACCGCTTCCAGATCGGAGGGCAAATCCGCTCGATGCGTCGAAGGCGGAACCGGTTTCGCATTCACCTGCGATTGCATGATTGCCAGCGATGATGAACCATCAAAGGCGGTTTGTCCGGTCAACAAGTAGTATCCGACACAACCCAATGAGTAAAGATCGCTGCGTGGATCAAAAACCGCCGGCGACAAGATTTGCTCCGGTGCCATGTATCTCGGCGTCCCCTCGACGACATGCTTTTTATGGCGATCTGATTGATATTCGAACTGTTTCACCAGACCAAAATCCAGCAGCTTCGAAAAATCACAGATCCCACCTCGCTGCGTCGCGAAGATGTTCGCTGGCTTGATATCGCGATGGACGAGTCCAGCCGAATGAGCCTCGCGGAGGGCACCGCAAATCTGAATCAGAAAGTGAACGGCACGTTCCGGTGGTAACGGTCCCGAAGATTTAACGAGGTCACTAAGGTTCGCCCCAGGCAACAATTCCATCGCGTAAAAAAAAGTCTCGTCCTCGGTCAAACCATAATCATAGATCTCGATGGTATTCGGGTGAGTCAAGCGGGCCGATGCGCGGACCTCTTGCTGAAATCGTTGCAGCGCGGATTGCCCGACTGTCAATTCAGGTCGAATCAATTTGATTGCACAAGGCCGCTTGAGCAGCAGGTGCTCGGCCTCAAAAACCTTTCCCATTCCGCCGCTACCGATCTGCCGAATGATGCGGTATTGAGAAAGGTAGCGTGCCTGAATGGCGCCCAACCGAGCATCATGAATCAAGTGGGCAGCAAACACTGAAACACCCGCCGCGATTAAGGTCAGCGGGATCGGTATCCCCATTTCATCTTGATCCATTAGAAAATTCACCTGAGGATCAATCAGCTCAGCACACATCGTGACCCAGTAAGGCATCAACGATGCGGGAAACAGTATCCACGCAGCCCGCTGCCAGGTATTCGGCATGAACGTGCCGTAGATCAAAATCAAAAGTGCCCATACCATATGGTTCCAATGGTTTGCTGCAATCAACATGACAGCATCACCGCGCACGGCGGCATCGATCATCAACCGCAGATTGACCACGATTGCCAAGACCGCAACACTCGACATCACGGCCAGCTCGATTAGCCGAATCTGCTTGAGTGACAAGTCGCGGATGCGATACAAGCACCACGCGCTGCCTAAGGTGACAACAAACGCGTATACCCTAAACCCGTACCCCAATGCTGCGTACTTGAATGTGAACAGCCGCAGCATCGAGATGGAGATCAAAGTCGCCAGAACGAGCGAAATTGCGATCAATCGTCGTCGCAACGTGCGGGAGTTTTCCTTCCACACCTCTTGCAGGATCAGGTTTGGTTCAATCTCGGCAGATGTCTCGATCTCAATGGACTCAGGAGGCACCGATGACACGCCTTCGGCGACCGTCCCAATCAGAGCAGCTCCGGATTCCAACAAAGTCTCTTCTTGGTGATATCCAAGTAGGGAAAGGACTTCTTTTTCGACCGCTTGATTCCCGTCGGCGCGCAAGCGGACGAATTCGCTGCGCTCACCCTCGGGTAAGCCGACACCTGCATTGAATATTTCTTTGACAAGGGCGCGATCGTCCGAGTTCACGTTGTTGACTCACCTGAAAGTTCGCGCCGTAGCCATGCTTTCAAGATCGTCCACTCTGACTCAATCGTCCGTTTGGAAACATTTAATACTTGGGCAACCTCTGCGACCGTCAAACCCCCAAAGAATCGCAGTTCAACAATTTGCGCCTGCCGTGGGTCTTGCTCCGCCAACTTTTCGAGCGCCTCTTCAATCGCCAACACATCTTCATCATTGTTTTTGCTGACTTGCACATCATCGCTCAGGGAAACGCGGTGGATACCTCCGCCACGTTTGACCCGTTTTTTCTTGCGTGCGTGATCGACCAGAATACGTCGCATCATTTTGGCACCCACGGCAAAGAAATGGGTTCGCCCCTGCCAATCAACTCGCGTTTGATCCACGAGCTTCATGTAAGCCTCGTTGACCAATGCAGTCGGCTGCAAAGTGTGCCCCGGCACTTCCTGACGAAGCATGCTGCCGGCCAGCCCCCGCAACTGATCATAAACCGCAAGCATCAATTGCTCCGCGGTTTCCTGATCGTCGGCGGCCAACGCACGGGTCAGCGTGTCGGTCAAATCGATTTCTTGTTCTTCGCTCATCTCTCAAGCCAAACCTATGCGAATTTCCTCGCAAATTTCCAATTAAACAGCTGCGGACGCCCACCCCTGACGCCGCGTATCCAACAGAACCAAATCATGCCGATCCAGAATACAGCTTACTTTACGGCACAAACGCGATGGAAACACCGACACTTGCAAATCCAGACAGTCAGACCGACAAAGAACTCGTGGAATCCGCGTTAAAGGGTGAACGTCAAGCCTACGATCGCTTGTTGAATCGCTATCAAGACCGGCTTTTTCATTCGATTAGCGCCCTGACTGGCTCAAGCACCATCGCAGAAGAAATCGTTCAAGAAGCGTTCATCAACGCCTTTCTAAATCTGCATACCATTCGTGACGAAGCCTATTTTTATACGTGGCTTTATCGAATTGCCCTCAATTTACGACGAAAGCACCTGCGTTTCTATCAACGCAACTGCCAAATCTCCGAAGTCGTCGTGGACGAGGCAACGACTGATCGGCATGATTCGCCTCCCGAACAACTAGAACGGGTGGAAACCTGTGCTCGAGTTCAATCGAGCATTCAACGACTCAATTCCCAACAACGCGAGATCCTAATTCTGCGGGAATTTGAAGGATTCAATTATCAGCAGATCGCCGAAATCATGGGAATCGAACTCGGCACGGTCCGCAGTCGTCTGAGTCGCGCCCGATCACGACTGCGAAATTTATTGATGGAATATCAAACTTGTGGATGAGTCTGCGTTACGTTCGAAACAAGCCAACCCGTTGCTCCAGCCTTCCCGTTGCTCCAGCCTTCCCGTCGCTCCAGCCTTCCCGTCGCTCCAGCCTTCCCGTCGCTCCAGCCTTCCCGTCGCTC
>JARGNK010000122.1 GCA_029213145.1 Rubripirellula sp.
GCGTCGCTGGTCGGGTGCGTCGCTGGTCGGGCGCGTCGCTGGTCGGGCGCGTCGGGCGAACGTTCGACTTCTCACCATCACGATGACAGCAAGTGCGATCGCACTCAGCGGCCTCCGCCGCTCCGCTCGAAAACCTTGACTATAATGAAGAATCGGGTCGCAAACCGCTATGTGCAGCCACGCTGGAGCAAAACCCAGTGAGGTCACTCCACAAAGCAGGCTAATTGCTACGGTTCGAACGAGCGGGTTCTTCCCGGACAGAATGTTGTGAGGGATGGTGATCGAGGGTCAGATCGACTGCATATCACGTTTCGACGACGCGTACCGCGATCGGGTTCGTCAAGAGGCAGATTTACTTTTCCCGATAAGATTTCACGTTGCCCTATCATGGTGGTGAACCTCCGCTCTTGACCTTTCGTATGCGACTAATGAGACTAATCAATAATTAATCGTGGGGTATTGCAAGCCACATCGGGAGCGTTCAAACCACTCCCCCACCGCGAAACTTTCCGATTTTCTAACTTTGTAAGTGGTTAGAACCTTGCTCCTTTCCCGCCATCTGTGTGCTCCTCTTTGCATTGCGTCGTTGCTAATCGGTAACGTCGCGGGTTTGATGCATATTGGTTGTGTGGAATCGGAAAGCGTTCAATGCGTCAGAGTCGACCGCCCAGATGAGTCAGTCAACGCTGGGCATCACTCGGGTTGCTATCATTCACACGGGCATTTACACCCCCATGAACACTCCGTCGGGTACGGCCGCGATAGCGAAGACCAGTCACTTACGAATGATGCCGATCCGATTCATGAAGATTGCCCGGACGACCATGATTCTGATCGTTGCAGCATCTGCCAGAGCTTTTTCGCCTCGCGAAACGTAGCGTTTTCGACCCAAGCTCCAATCACCGGTGCCGACGAGCAACCGCGATGGGTGGTGTTTACTGCCCATCGCCTCTGCCTTCAGGACAGCCTCCAGAGCGGAATCTCGGTAAGGGGACCGCCGCGAGCCTGATCCGCTCGTAGCCTCTTCACCCCCCCGCTGGTATTTCCCTACTGGAGGTGCGTCATCATGGCAATTGTCCATGACGCGCCCGGGGGTAAAAACTGGGCAGCGCGATTGCTGACCACGGATTTTTGCCCTTGGGCGAATCGTTTTGTTTACTGGTTAAAGGAACCAGTTGGTTGGTTATTTCTTGCAACGATGATCAGTGTCATCGTTGGCCTCTATCTAGCCCCGATTGGCTGGACGTTAGCTGCGTTATTGACCTCGGTAATGGCAATTGGGATTGTCTGGCCCGCGATTGCTGTTCGCGCAGTGAAATGTTCGTTGAAATCGAGTAAGCCTCAGGTCCACGAGCAGGACACTTGCGAATTGCGACTCACCGCAGCGAATCGATTGCCACTTCCTGTGTGGGGCTTGGCGATCGAAGGCTTCTTGGATCGTCAATCGGAAAGTGATGAGGTAACGGTCCCCACGGTAGCACTGGCCTTCGTCCAAGCCCTATCAACGGCAACCTACCGTTTTTCGATTCGGCCCGAATTAAGAGGTCGATATCCAGACGGTGATGCGACGATCACTTGCTCGTTTCCGTTCGGGATATGGACTGCGAAGCGGAAACTAAAAGACGTTTCTCCAGTCACGGTCTGGCCGAGGGTGTTTGCGATCGCAGGGCAAACGGCAATGACTGGGCGGCGAAGTGCCGAGACAGGCGAAGGCAATCGCAGTGGTCGAACTGGAGACTACCTGGGAATCCGGGAATACCGTCACGGCGACTGCGCGCGACAGGTGAATTGGATTGCAACGGCGCGATCTGGTGATCTGGTCGTGACACAACGAAGCGGCCCGCAATGTCCCAGCGTGGACGTTTTGATCGACGTCAGCTGTACACTTAGCCAAGATCACCTCTCCGATCGAATCCGCGTCGCTGCCAGTTTGTTAGCCAACTTGCATCAATCAGCCGTGCCCTTGCGGTTGCACATCGGCAAACGATGTTTGCATGTGCGGCGAGGCTGGGAGGGGTTTGTGCAAATGATGGATGCTCTCGCCGATATCCCAGCGGAAGGAATCGCTGACGCACAAGCCGCCTACGTCGCGCGGCAGAACACTGCGATAACGATTTCCTCCAATCAGCAGGGTGATATCACCGCTTGCATTTCTGACCCATCCGTCAATCCGCGGATGGAGGGAGTGCATTCACACCGAGTGATTCGTCGCGACATTGACTTGACGACTCAACTGCTTTCGTTCTGGGTGGAGGTGCGAGATGCCAGCCTGGTCGCGTAGAAGAGTTGAGACAATCCTGCTGGCTATGTTGGCAATCGCTTCGGTCACTCCGCTGCGCTACTTCGTAGAATCTCGCGGTTGGTTTCTCAGCGAAATGTCAGTGATATGCCTCGCAGTGCTCGTCGCGGAGAGTGCCAAAGCCTTTGCATCGCGGTCGGGTCAACTCAAACAGGCAGCTGGCCTAACGATTTTACTGCTGGGAGTTTCGCCCGTTTTGTTTGCGTTTGTCGCGCGTGGATTTGGAGCTCCGGTCGCATTTGAGATGTCGGCGCTCACGGCTGTCGGAGCTGTTTCACTCGCTATCGCTCTTGCCGCAACGACTAACCGTACTCGATCGCTGTCACTGATACTCAGCGGGTTCCTGGTGTTGTTCAGTGCAGCAATTTCCGACAGTTCCTATGCCGCTGTTCTACCGATCATTTGGATGCTTGGCTGCATCTGGCATCTTATCGCTAACAATTGGGAGCGTCTTGATTTGGCGACCCCCGATTCCATGGAGCGAAGCTGGTCGCTGCGTCCAAGCATCTTGGTTATGACTGCTGTGCTATTGATCGCGGGAGTTTATGCAGCGAAGGACCAATTTGCCGAATCCACGCGATTAAGCATGGGGTTGATGCCGACCAGTGGCGGCAGTGAATGGTCAGATCCGGCTGCGCGAAGTGGAGTTGGAACCGGTGATGCAGCCATTGCCGCAAAGGATCATGCCGAATCATTTGGAGCGGTAGATTCCGACATCTTCCTGGAGTCGACTGAGTCCTCCCTATTCGACATGGCCAACGACATGTTCGGCGAGCCCAAGAAGAAGAACAAATGGGAGCGACGGCAGGCGATGGCAAACGAAAAGATGATTACCATGCATGACCAGGCCAGCAAGAGCGAAAAAGGAGGTGCAACATTTTCAACTGAACGCATGCCGCCAAAGAAACATCGTCATTTTAAGAACAAGACCGATGCTAGTGTCGTTCAGTGGGATGGCCCAACGGGAATTCGTTTAGCCATGCATCGGTATGATGCATTCGATGGTCGAGATTGGACTCAATCCGCCGAGCCGAAGAATGAACAGCTGACACAAGTCATTATCAACGACGCGTCTTGGTTTTTTGATCCAGACATGCGCGAGGTGATGCGAGACTCGCCGGGCGATATCTCGGTCGGCCTGGTCAAGGTTATCCGACTCGATTCGCAACGCATTCCCGTGCCGATGTCAACTGCAGGCATTCATGTGAAGGAGGTCGATCGTCGAGACTTCTTTGGCATCGCGGAAGATGGCAGTTATTACATGCCGGGCCGAGAGAAGGTGCCGACGCTTACAGTGGTACATGCGACCAGTGTTAGCTTGACTGAAGACGAAATCCGGGCGACTCTGCAAACTGGCACAGCTAATCTGAACAATCACCTTGAAAACGAGTTACTCGACCAATTCGTATTAAATTGGACGGCGGGAATCGAAAATCCCCACGATCAACTGCAGGCAATCGTCCAGCACCTTCGCACCGAATTCATTTTCGATCGTGACGACCAATCGACAGCGACGTCCCTGGGCGAATTCTTGCAACTGCGTCGGGGAGGTAATCACTTATTTGCCACTGCAGCAGCGGTCATGGCAAGGCGGATCGGCCTTTCTTCACGCTTGGTAACCGGGTTTTACGTTCGCCCAGATTCGTTTGATTTGGCCGCGGGCCATGCGTCGGTTTTGCCCCGGGATGTTCATGTTTGGGCTGAGGTGAAGCTAGAGGACGGACGCTGGTTCGAGATCGAACCAACGCCAGGGTACAAGGAACCCCACTACCAGCCATCGTGGCGTCTGCTTGCTCGACGCTTTGCAGCCGCGCATTGGCCAGCGATGGCCATAGGTTCGTTCAGCTTCACGCTAGCTTTTCTCACGCGTGCCTACACGATCGACTGGCTGCTAACCATTGTCTGGAGTTTGACGCGGTGGTTGCGACCGCGACGACGGATTGGCTTGGCGATTCGCATCATAGAAGCCCGTGCCCGAATGGCTGGGTGTCGCAGACCGGCCGGTAAATCTCAAAGAGCATGGTTGGAACAGATCACGGCGGCTGATGCAGGACTTGCCGCCGCCGCCCAGCGATTCGCCGACGCAGCCGACGCGATTGTTTTTGGAAGTTCCTCTACTAAACCTTGCCCGACGACAACGGAACTTGTCAATCTTCTTCATGTCCGAACCATCACCGCTTTGACTAAGGAGGCGACACCGTGAACGCGATCGCCGCTAATCCGTCAGACGCTGGCAACTCGCCTGCCCCAAACCCTGACCTTTTTAAACTTCGCGATTACTTGCGCAACGTGCTGCTCGGCAAAGAAGAGCAAATTGATTTGGTTATCGCGTGTCTACTTTCCCGGGGGCACTTGCTATTGGATGATCTGCCGGGTACCGGAAAGACAACGTTGGCCAAGGCAATTGCCGAGGGGATTCAGAGTCAACTTGCTCGGGTACAATGCACACCCGACCTGATGCCTGCTGACATCACGGGTTTTAGCATGTTCAACCAAAAAACTCGTGAGTTCGAGTTTCACCCCGGTCCTGTGTTCGCCGACGTCTTGCTGGCTGATGAATTAAATCGAACGACGCCGCGCACCCAAAGTGCGTTGCTGGAAGCGATGGCTGAACGACAAGTGACAATTGATGGAAAACCTCATCCACTTTCTCCAACATTCTTCGTTATTGCGACCCAAAATCCGATTGATTCCCACGGTGCCTATCCTTTACCGGAAGCGCAATTGGATCGATTTGCACTTAAGTTGCGAATTGGATATCCGGATCGTGAAGCTCAACGCCGGATTTTACAACGTGAGATTCACAGTACTGAGGAGAATGATGATCATGCCACTGCAGCCGCGCCTCTCTCCTTAGCCGATTTGCAGTGCCTGCAGGAACGAGTGCAATCGGTCGCCGTGCATCCGCGTGTAGCGGACTATCTGATCGACCTAGTGGAAGCAAGCCGTGCTGACGAAGAGGTTGAGCTTGGCGTAAGTCCACGCGGAATGATGTGCTGGCAGGCAGTAGCACAGGCCTGGGCAATGATGAAAGGTCGGGACTTTGTAACTCCCACCGATGTGGCGGAAGTGGCGGATCCTGTTTTGTCGGTTCGTTTGCTCACGCGCGGAGCAACCGTCGATAACGTGATCGAACGCATTCTGAATGAAGTCCCCGCGCCGGAGTACAAGTAATGCGGATTTGTATTGTGCTTTGCTTTATCGGTTCGTTGCTTGTCGGATGTGTTCATGATGGTGAGTCAAAGACATCGCATTTCGAGCACGATCACGAGGTTGCACCACACTGGCCAAATGATCTCGCTGATGCCGCGATCAAGCTTCGAAAACGACTTGATGCACCGATCTCGAATCGATCGAAGCAAGTCGCAAAAGAAATCGCCGATATTGTCAGTTGGGTTCCTGAGATTGCCGCTGACACGAATCTTTCGGAGCAAGATTGGATTCCGCTCGATACCGCCTCCGATTCGCTCTCAGCGAAACTCCAATCAACTGACAACGAGATGACGGATGAATGTCGTCGGCAAACTGTTGCATTGTGTGAGCTCATTGAACAATCGCTCGATAACATTCCTGCGCAACTTCCATCTCTGAGAGGTCCCGCATCATGAATTCCCCCCTGGAAATGTTGATTGGTGGGTTGATTCGTGTCGCCCAGGGTTTCATCGCAGCCGCTCCCACTCTACTGGTCGGATTGGTAATTGCTGCGATTCTCCGCTACTACCTGGGCCGCGGCGGGACACAAAGATTGTTTGGTGGTAATTCCTGGAGGAGCCTGCCTCAGTCATGGCTGGTGGGAATGTTGCTGCCCGTCTGCTCAATTGGCGTGCTGCCGATTCTTATTCAAATGCGTCGAGCAGGAGTGAAGCCGGGTGCGATGTCAGCCTTCGCTTTGTCGGCACCGCTATTCAATCCGTTGTCGTTGCTGTACGGCTTAACACTCAGTCGCCCACTTGTCATCATACTGTTTGCTGTTGGATCTTTGATCATTGTCACAGCGTTGGGATGCTTGTGGGATTTTCTCGGTAGGAAACACGGTTTAGCGGAACCAGAGAAAGAAGAGTTTGGATCAGAGTTAATTGGGGCGCGGCGTTTGGCGGCAACAGTTGTCCAAATGGGACGTGATGCTTCCGGTTTTCCGCTTGTGCTCTCACTGATTGCTTTATCTGGTCTCGCATTGCTCGCTGCGATTTTGCCCTATGGTGCGATGCAACATAGTGTCGAACGCGACGATCCACTTGCCCCGCTGACCATGCTGGCCGTCTCAGTTCCTGTCTATGCAACACCAATGCTCGCCATGAGCCAATTGGGAATGATGTTTCAGCATGCCAATTCTCCCGGCGCGGCCTTCACTTTGCTGATCCTTGGAACCGGAATGAATTTTGCCACGCTGTTCTGGTTTGGCAGGCAGTTTGGTTGGAAGGCATCTGCCTTATGGCTTTCTGCATTACTGATGATCGTGCTTGGCATATCTTACGGAATCAACGAACCGCTCGTTCCTCCTGGCGTGCAACCAGCCGGCCATACACATGCATTCGACATTTACGCCAATCCGGTCCATTCCCTGCAGCAGAACCTCTGGTCTGTAGCGAAAGAAGCAATTTCCAAACAAGCCGACATCGCGAGCTTGATCTCGCTGGTCATCTTGGCTGGAATCGGCTTGATCGGTCTCATGTTGCGGGCGTTTGGGATCAATGACGAACGTTTGTTAGCCGGTAGCAACAAAACAGCGGATTCAAGTCAATCTCGTCGATTAGATCCAATCGTTCCCCGAGGTGTGATTGGAGCAACAATGTTAACGGGGCTGGTCGTGCTTAGCGTGGTTGCCTGCTATGCCTACTATCCGTCACCTGAAGAGTGCTTAGACGAAATCTCACTCGCCCGCACGGAGTGTCTCTCCGCAGCGACAAGCGGAGACAAGGAGCACGCGCTGTTCTGGTTACCGGTTTGGGAAGAATGGAGTCGGCGATTAGAAGTCGGAACTCTTCTACGCAACGGAAAACTTCGACGCTATCAGAGCATGCAGGGATACCTTATCCGAAAGAAACTCGAATTGCTGGAGCACGAGTTGGAGCACGATCCTTACGAACCCAAAGAAGTACGAAAAGTCGTCGACAGTATTTTTGCGACGAATTCGCGATGGGTGCGAAGTTTCCGATATTGATCCGGGTTGGCGTCGGACCGAATTCGAATCCTTCAGTCGCATCGCGTCGCCTTGAGTCTTTTCACCAGAGTCAATGAGAAGATTGGGGCTAGCAATTCGGTTCTGTTCTGGAGGCTTCTGCGCAGACCTGACTTGTTGCACGAGCAGCTGATTTTTCCGGCACCAGTACCGACGCCTGACTAGAGCGCGCCTTTTCCCGTCAACACCACGTGGACGGTGCGAAGCAAAATCTTAATGTCATTCCTCAAGCAGCAGTGACGGAGATAAAGAAGATCATAACCAACCTTCCGTTTGAAGCTGTCGATGTCATTGTCGTAGCCATTTTCAATTTGTGCTACGCCCGTTACACCAGGTTTTAGTTGCAATCGGTCCAGATAATTTGGAACCTTTGCTGAAAGTTCCTCAATGAACTCAGGGCGTTCGGGCCTTGGACCAACGAGCGACATATCCCCACACAAAACGTTCCACAACTGTGGTAGTTCGTCGATTCGCGTCTTACGCATGAACCTGCCGAGTCGCGTTACTCGCGGATCGTTCTGGACAGCGAATTGAGCACCATTCTTTTCGGCATCGACGACCATCGTGCGAAACTTGTACAGTGTAAAGGCCCTCCCATATCCGCATTCTTGCCGACGTTTTAAGATTTGCCGCCGGTCACAGTGGTCGACAACAGGACCGCTGTTTCGGCGGTCGATTTGATCGCGGTTCCGTCGGTTCAATCCCACTCGTTGCTGGCTGAAGATCGCACCGCCAGGTGAACTGAATTTCACCGCCAAGGCAGCAAGCAACATAAGAGGCCAAAGCAGCAAGATTCCAGTCGTTGCCGCGAACACATCGAGGATTCGTTTTGCGAGTTGGATCGTTTCGGGGAGAGGCTCGACGATTCCCCGATTAGGATTCGTCGAGATCGCCAGTAGCCAATCAACCTGTGGATCCGGTGTATCTGCAACAAAATCACGGATCGAATCGCTGGTTCCTCTTGGCGTTTGCTCAGGCGATTTTTCACCTTCCGAAGGGGTGACATAGTGACCGATCTCACCCGAGTGTATTTGACTTGCTGATTGATGCATTCGTTTGACTGTCTTGTTGGACGTTACCCTTGAAAACTATGGTTTGAGTTGACGATCGAATCGACCGAAACAATCTCGATTCGCACTCAATCTGGCAGCCGAGTGGAGAATTACCATTTGTAACGGTCATGATCCTTCATTACCGACGCCTCGCGTTCCCCTGTCAGTCAATGGCTGTGCCGCTCTACCGACCCACGTTTGCACCATCCAGACCTGATACCAAAAAACGAGGTGCTGCAAATCATTCGAGTATCCGAGACAAAAGATCTGCGGAGGCATTGGATGAGCCGAGTGGAACAAAATGGTCGAAACGAATCGAACCCTGATTCGATTGCTACAACCAGCCGGAGGTTCGCTCGTCATCGCAACGATGAAGACATGGGGTTTACCTTTGCAACCGCGAGAGCGAACTGGCAGGACTGACCATCGTTTCGGAACCTGAAAGCATTGGATATCACTGCGTCTGCGATGCCGCCACCGACACCGCCCGTTTCCACCTGAGGCGATCGTCGTCGGAAGCTTCTTGGATCAGTTTCTCAACCGTCTTTGGCTTCATTCTTTTCGACTGCGGGACATTCATGGCTCAACCTCGGGCATCCTATTTGGAGACATTCCGGATCGTTCGAACCGCAACACCAATCGGCAAGCAAAACACGAACGCCTTCGATTCTAACAAGCTTCGATCGGCACCCCGGCTGACCAGCAAGAAGCGAGAAGACATTGGGGGCAGCTCATTCGCAATCCATCTAATGTGAATGCTGAATAACCTAGTAGCATCTCGTCCAGAAATTGATGAATGATGGCATGTCCCCAGCGCAACCCACCCAGCACAACCCAACCCATGTCCGCTGAGCAACCTACCGGCTGATCCGTTGTGTATCATTCGTCATTCAAGTTGCCGCACGCAGATCGTACATTTATCAATGATTTCCCAACCAAAATTGCGTGGATTCATAACCACACTTCTCGTGGCTGGTTTCAGCTCGTCATTATGGGCCAACCCGTCGCGACCAAACGTGCTACTGATTCTTTCAGATGACCACAGCGTCTCGCATGTGAGCTGTTACAACAACGAGAACACAAAGAGGTTCAGGATTACTCCGAACCTGCAAAAGTTTGCTGAGCAGGGAATGCGGTTTGAGCGGGCTTACACCTCCGCCCCGCAATGTGCGCCGTCACGAATTTCGATTTTCGCGTGTCGATCTCCTGTTAGTCTAGGAGTCACTCGATTCGGACAACCACCGCGTGCTGATATTAAGTTCTTCACAGACATACTTCGCTCAGGTGGATATTGGGTTGGATTGGACGGACGCCATCAGCATCTCGACGGCCGCATCCGCGAAGCCGAACACATTGACAGAGCGCTGCGAGAAGGCGGCATGCAGAGTCTCGAACAACGCTTTGATCACTTCGTACGGTCTGCGAGCACAAAGAAAGAGCAGTTATTACAGGTCGCCAATCGGGTTAGCGCGGCTTTAGACAAAGTTCCCGCCGAAAAACCATTCTTTCTTTACTTTGGCTTCAATCAACCGCATCGAAAATTTCCGCAGCAGTATGCTGGCATTGATCCGAGCAAATTGGAACTCCCGGCCGACTGGCCTGACCTACCCGCTGTTCGCATCGACTATGCGAGGTATCTCGCTTCGGTTCGAGAACTAGACGAGGGCTTTGGGCAGATCACTCAGCTTCTGAAGACTCGCGGAATCGAAGACAACACGCTGGTCATCTTTATGGGTGACAACGGCGAAGCGATGCTTCGCGGCAAAGGTACTCTGCTGGATCGCGGCACTCACGTTCCGCTGATTATTCGCTGGCCAGGCCGAATCAAGCCCGGATCAACCTGCTCCGCACTTGTCTGCGGTACAGACCTAGGTCCAACAATCCTCGCCGCATGTGGAATGCAATCGCCAAATGACATGACGGGCATTAGTTTTGCTCCGCAACTTCTCGGCGAGAAGGCGAAAAACCGCCAGTACGTTTTTGCTGAGCGTGGCTGGCACTGGGGTCCGATCACCCGCACCGATGGCTTAGACCTTTCGCGTTCAATCACTTCAGGACGTTACCGCTACATCTACAACGCTCTACCCAACCGCAGCTACACACCGGTCGACATGTCGAACAAATCTGCCTGGACTGCGATTCAGAAAGCACATCACGAGAACAAACTATCGTCATTGCACCGGCGACTCTACTTCCAGAACCCGCGACCAATTGTCGAGTTGTATGACCTAGACAACGACCCGTTGGAACTCAACAATCTGGCGGGAGACAAATCGCATTCTGAAATGGAACAAACCCTTCAGGAGGAACTTGAAAGCTGGATGATCCGCGAGCATGATTTCCTGCCACTTCCATCACATGCGCTGCAACTGGCAAAGTGAGATTCACGCATCGGAATCAGAAGAAAGAATGAAGAACGCAAGCACAAGGATCACCTCGCAATTGATATCTCTATGCTCAAGATCCCCCTCATACTTTCACGCGTACGAGCAACCACCTTCCGCCGAGTCAGTTAGGGAATGAATAGTTCCTGGCGTATCGCCAAATCGAATACATGAATGATCGCCGTGCGATTCCACGATCACGCCGAAATCGAGTGCCGCCCATCTGCGGCTAGCTGAGCCTTCTTCGTGATCAAGCACTCTTACGACTTTTTTTGCCTGCGTTTGGCTAGGCGAATGACCATCGGAATCAAGCTTCGCAAGGCCATCAATTGACCAATTTGCAATCGACCATCCGTCAGTGAATTTCTTCAAATCGCGACAGGAAAATCTCCCAGCCCAATCATCTTCCCAAACCCCACACGCCCTGTACGCCTTTGGCGAAAGTCAGAGAAGCAAAACAAGACTTCGGACCGCCAAGGATCAAACGAAACGAGATTGAGTGGGTGATTATTTCAGTTTGGCGGTGTTGTTCGCCATCACTGACACCCAAACAGTCACCGATTCACACCACAATTTCGCCACCTGTCTCCGCAAGCCGTTAAAAAATGGGATCTCGCGTAAAGGCTCCGTCGTTCAGCAGATTCCTTGCGTTATCCGATCAGGTTCAATTCTGATTGACATTACTTTCTCCGATACAGCAAACACCAATCGCACTTTGCCGGAGTCAGGGGTGGCGTATGACGGTCAAGACGGCAAAGATTTATCCTCGCTTGAAACTACCATACGATTTGCACAATGATCGCTATCTCAGCGGCAGCACGTCGATGGTTCGGTTGGACACAGTTCCATGCAGACTGGCTCGCACACAGGAACACGATCATTACAAAACGAAAACGCAAGGCCGGCTCTACGACCATGGCTGACAAAGCCGACAAGTTCCGACTGTACGAGCAGTCGGTACAGGCCCCCGACCATGAAGTCAAATTTCTGGATCAGGCTTATCGCGAAGCTCGCGGTCGCGCACCAGTCTCACTCGGAGAAGATTTCTGTGGCACCTTCGCGGTCAGTTGCCACTGGGTCATGTCAGATCAACAGCGTACAGCAGTAGCGGTCGAGACATGCGGAGCAACCCTTCAATGGGGTCGCGACAATAACTTAGCGAAACTCGATGACGAGCAACGGAATCGAGTCGAGTTGAAGCACGAGGACGCACGCACCCGAGATTCACATCAGGTGGATATTCTTACCGCGCAAAACTTTTCGTTTTGGATTTTCAAACTTCGGAGTGAAGTAATCGAGTACTTTCAAGCAGCACGTTCAAATCTGGCCGGAGACGGCGTGATGGTGCTGGACATGTTCGGCGGTGCGGAGTGCCGCACCGAAGGCCTGTCGCATCGAACAACCATAGAGGATGGCAAAGAAAGCTTCCGGTACGATTGGACGCAAGTCTCTTTCAATCCAATCAACTCTGACCTTTGTTGCTCAATCGGATTTTCGTTTCCCGATGGCAGTCGAATGCATAACGCCTTCGTCTACCATTGGCGACTATGGACGATCACCGAAGTACGCGAATTGCTCATCGAAGCCGGTTTCGCTGCGACACACGTTTATTGGTTGATCGAATCAGAAGAGGACCTTCGGTGGGGACGGTGTGAAAACGCACCGAGCGATGCGAGTTGGACCTGTTACGTCGTCGCTCTCAAATGAGGTCACTCTTTTCGCAGCTTCAAAACAACCAAGCGAAAAGTCCGGTGCAAAATCACTTCGCAAGCAGTCCCCTGTGACGCATCAAAGCTGACCTAGTCGCGACTTTGTTTTCGAGTGTCAAAACATGATTGTCATCGCGTGAAAAGTGACATGAGCACGGAGACACCTAAAGAGCCAATCCTATGTGCTTTCATCCGGTTCGTTATAAACGTCAGCCAAAGGCGAAAAATCACCCACCACATAGCACCACTAACTTTGCCCGAGACAGAAACACCTGCTGGCAGATCGACAGAAGGCAGACGATCGCTACGAAGATGCCGATCCATCCAATCTCGAACCACCTTGCCGCAGCGAGTTGCCCCGATATGCCAACTGGCAGATGTTGCTTGCCGGGAATTTCTTCTAGAACGCAAGGTTTGCCGGACTTGATGTCCCCGAACGCTGTCCTGCAAATGATTTGCCTGAAACTTAAGTTCGCTTCACTGGCAAACCTCTTCCCAATCTAGCACGTTGATACTCCGATCTTGTATAGCGTATTCGAACTTGCGCGGATACTGATGACCGATGACCTTATCGTTTTGGTCATAAACGAATGCAAGATCGTGGCCGATCGCAATCTCTCTTGCGGCCTCATACGAAAAGCAACATGTCAACGCAGGTTCATACAAAAGCAAGACTGGTCCCCACGCGCCCATCGACATTTCTGTATTGAACTTCCGATGGAGGTGGTAACGTTCCACCTCAAAGCGGTGAACTTCCAGGGTCGAGGGTTCGATTAAGTCGACTGTATCAAGATTATGGCAAGGCCCAAACCTTTCCTCCACCTCAGCGCGTGACTCAAGTTTTCGCAACGTCGTTCCGCTGTACCGGATAAATAGGCTGCACCCAGGCAGGCACGTTAGCAAGAGAAATGCGACGGCCAAATTGGGAGACCATTAAACGCATTAATCCCTAAACAAATTATTTCAGCATCATGAGTAACAAGAAAATGCAACGACGCATACTGTAGAAATCCCAAGCCTGGACTACACCCCGCACGCAATTGAAACACAACGTCAGCGTTCGGATGTGTAGTAGATGGCCAACAATGCTCCGCGTGTGTGTCAACATCAACTGTAGAGCAGCATCTTGCTGGCGTTAATTCCCGATCGTCTGCGCGACGTCGCAGCTTGCTTCTACGAACAATCAATGTGCTCGATTTGCACCAAACATCGTTTGATAGCATCACAACGCTCACCGACAGATCAATACTGACTTAGCATACAATCCCACATTCAACAAATAGCTTGGCACCGTGAAAAATAGCTTGGCACCGTGAACGCGCTGGTGCATTGCACACGACTCCTCGTGATTGATGGCACATGAACATCAAGCTCCTTGAAGGCACAGAATAAAAAAATCCGACTCGAACAACCTAGCGTGACATCGCCATCCTTGTTCGCAACGAGGCAACAAAAGGACGGTCGAACGAATTCGCGGCGGCGCGTTCACGACCTTGCTGTCAGAGATTTCTGCCGCAACAAATTCGATGGAAGCAAACCTCGCGTTGATGCTTTGAGCGATACACTGTTTCGCTCATCACGGAGAGTCACCCACCTCAACACCGAATCACCAAGAAAAAACAAGCTTCGCCGGCGTCCATGCCAGCCTTGATGCGACGGATTCACTGGGGTGCCCAGGTTTTCAAGAAAGCCGCGAACAATTCTTCGTCATACCCTTGGCCCGCTTCCAATTCACCAGTTTCCTGCGAATGCAAAAACGTGCCATCTTGATCAAGCACAAAGAAGTGTGGATACCCCGAGATCTGCGGGTAGTTGCTCAAAAAAGCTGCATTATCGTTTTCGTCACTCTTGTTCACTTTCATTATCAGAAAGCCGCTCTCAAGATCCGCATGAATTCTCTCGTTAGTATGAACGAACTCGTTCAAGATTTTGCACCAGCTTCACCAATTCCCACCAATTTCTAGAATGATTCGTTTCTTGCTAGTCTTAGCTTGCTCAACCGTTTCGCGGAGGTCAGCATCGACATCGCGCGACGGATCATACTCATCAACGGTATAGATCTGGTTAGTAGCTTTAGCGGCCGGCATGGGGGACTCATCCGCGACGTCGGTCGAGGCTACTTCTCCGTTCCGCGAGCAGCCCGCGACCAAAGTAGCAACAAAGCCCAGCAAGAGAACGCATTTCTTCATTGAACCAGCCTTTAGAGTCTTGATTGCTTGGGTCTTATTCTTAGCAGTCTTGGTTGGGTGGCCCGATATTCTAATCAAATATGGTGGCTGCCGCAGGAACGACACGCCAAGCTTTTGATGGATAAGCCTGGGCAATCCGACTTGCAACGATGGAGACAGCCGATTTCGGGTATAAACTTCTGATCCTGACTACGGGTTGCAAGAGGAAACTCCTGAATGAACGAAATATCGCTGACCGATCGATGGCTGTGGCCGCAATTTCTGATGGCGGTTGCACTGCTCTGTGGATGCGAATCTAAAGAGGACGCGGACCAACCGTTGACGTTACGGATGGCGCATGTCTACGAGGTCACCGCTCCAACACATGCCTATGGAACGGCCTTTTTGTCTGAGCGGATTCGCGAGAAAACGGATGACCTGGACGTGACGGTATATCCCGGAGCACAACTGGGAAGTGAATCCGAGCTACTAGAACAATTGGTGGCCGGCGAACTGGACTTGGTGATCACAGGGCCATCATTCCTGGCAATGTGGCACCCGCCGGTTGGCGTGTTAGATGCGGCTTTTGCATCACGCGATCTAGATCATATGCTCGAGATGGCGGGAAGCGCAGAGATGGCACCGGAGTGGGATGAACTTCGCAAGAAATATGACGCGAGAGTTTTGGATACTTGGGCGTACGGATCGCGTCACGTCACATCGAACGTGCCCATTCGTCATCCAGATGATCTAAAGCGTTTTCGACTGCGAGCGCCAGCGGCGCGAATCTTCCAGGAATCGGCAAAAGCACTCGGCGCGAGGCCGATGCCGATTGCGTTCAGCGAGGTCTACCTTGCACTACAACAGGGTATTGCTGACGGCCAAGAGAACCCGGTACCAGTCATCAAATCGATGGGATTCCATGAAGTCCAGAAGTGTCTGAATCTGACAGGCCATATTCAGTCATCGTTGCAAATCCTGGTCAATGAACGCACCTGGAATCGCCTAACCGCTGACCAACAGAAAGCGTTACTCGATTCAATTAAGGAACTGGGGGGCGATGTCTATGATGGTTTGATCAAAGACGAGGAGAAGTTGATCGAAGAATGGCGAAAAGACGGAACGATGGAGATCATCGAAGATGTTGACGTCGATGCTTTCCGAGATCGATGCCGAGAGTACTTTTCGAAGGGATTCGAATTCAGCGATGTCTACAATCGCATCACCGCCGAAACGTCAGAAGAGGATGGCCAATGAACGCCGACCATAATACGGACCGAGCCAAGCCCGTGGCGGAGGGAGCATTAATTGATTCCAATCCACCGGCAAGTAACGCCTCCGAATCGACCAGCGAAAAACCACTTCCGCTAGCTAACTGTGTTCGCTGGATGGTGATCAGCGAAAAAACCGTAGCTTGCTTTTTTCTTTTAGTCATCGTGTCCACAATGGCGACCCATGTCGTCGCCCGTTACGTCTTTGGTTCTCCGTTTCAGTGGAGCGAAGAGGTCGCGCGTTTTGCGTTGATCTGGATGACATTCATCTCAGCTGCCTTCGTGATGGCTGAGGGGCGTCACATCGCGGTCGACATGATTTCGGCTCGCGTCGGAAACGGCGGAAAGCTGTTTATCGAATGCATGAGCTACGTTGTGGTCGCAGCCTCGTGCCTCTTGCTGTTGATCGGCGGTGCCAATTTTGTCTGGTACGTCGGCAAGGTTGCATCGCCAGCTCTGGGAGTGCCAAAAAGTTGGTGGTACGGAGCTGGAATGACGGGCCTGTTGTTGATGGCAGTGCATTCCCTCGTGAATCTTTTTCAGGCCGTTGTGTCGGGAAAGCCTATCCCGCGTGAAACCCATGTTGAAGAAGAAGCCGTTCGACTGGAAATGGAGCAGAGCGAATGATACTAGGTATATTGGTCATTGGTATGCTGGTGCTCTTGTTTTTGCGGGTCCCAGTCGCCATCAGCATGTTGTTGCCATGCCTGTTCTACGTCGCATGGTCGCCCGACATCACACTCGGAGTCGCGCTTCAGCAGACGGTCGGGTCAGTCGGCTCTTTCGAACTTCTGGCTGTTCCACTGTTCATCATGACCGGCTATCTCAGTAATGCTGGCGGTCTGGCCGACCGATTGTTTCGAATGTTGCTCACCTTGTTCAAAAAGGTCCCCGGCAACCTGGGATTTGTAAATGTCTTCAGCAGCCTGATGTTTTCTTGGATGAGCGGTGCCGCCATTGCCGATGCCGCAGGACTCGGGTCCGTCCTTGTACCGGCGATGAAGAAACGGGGCTACGACGAAAAGTTTGCGCTCGGCTTAACTGGAGCATCATCGCTGATCGGGCCGATCATGCCGCCAAGTATCCCCGCGATTGTCTACGCGGTCTCGGCGGGCGTTTCTGTTGGTGCCTTGTTTTTCGCAGGAGTGCTGCCCGCACTCGTGCTAACGTCAATCCTATGCATCTTCGTTTATCGAGATGCCCGAAAGAACCCACTACGTGAAGAAGCGACCGCCCAAGACATTCCTGTCTCGAAGGCCGTAACATCAGCGCTTCCGGTCCTACTGACGCCCGTCATCATTCTCGGTGGAATTCTCGGTGGAATCTTCACCCCAACCGAAGCAGCAGCAGCGGCTGTTATGTGGGTTTTGGTCTTGAGCATCTGCTACCAATCTCTATCGTTCAAAGCATTCCGCGGCGTCCTCATCAAAACGACCACAACCACCGGTTCAATCATGCTGATCGTCTCGGCAGCCGGTCTGTTCGGCTGGGTCATCGCGCGTGAACAAGGGCCTCAAGCAGTGACCGAGGCAATGTTGCAGTTCACGGACAATCCGATCGTATTTCTGTTGCTGATCAATGTCGTCCTGCTGATTACTGGGATGATTCTCGAGCCAGTAGCTGGACTCTTGATAACCGTACCCGTCCTCCTACCGGCCGCCGTCGAATTTGGAATTGATCCGCTGCATCTTGGCATTGTGATGATTCTCAATCTCGTTCTCGGGCTGTTGACGCCCCCAGTCGGACTTGTGCTTTACGTACTCAGCAGCGTCACGGGAAGCTCGGTTCAAACAGTGACCCGTGGCACGATCCCATTTCTGATTCCGTTGCTGATCACGTTGCTTTTGATCACCTTCATTCCGGCGTTCAGCCTTTGGTTGCCAAGCCTTCTCGCAAAATAGATCGCCTTCATGAATGTGTTAATCAGCGTAGGCGAAGGTAAACGACTTAATATAGGGACACAATGTTAACCAATGCCGAGATTGAACAGTACCATCGCGACGGGTATGTCACCCCCGACTTTCGCCTGGATGAAACAACACTTGATGGTATCCGTGAAGCCCACGCTCGATTGATCAATCGTCATCCAGAATTCAGTGACTATTGCTCGGCGCTGCTAGCGTACGATACATGGTTCCTGACCGTAGCTCGCGAGCCTGCAATTTTAGACATGGTTGAACAGGTCATTGGCAGCGATTTCGCGTTGTGGAATTCCAGTTTTTTCGCCAAACCAGCAAAAATCGGAACGCGAACGCCCTGGCACCAAGATGGAGAGTACTGGCCAATCAAACCGCTGGCAACTTGCACCGTCTGGATTGCGTTGGATGCATCCACCACGGAAAATGGCTGCTTGCGCGTCATTCCTGGCTCACACAAATCCAAGCAACTGGCCCGACACAACCGTAGCGATGCACCTAACATTGCCCTCAATCTGGAACTGGATAAAAACGCGTTTGACGAATCAAAAGCCATTGATATTGTGTTGCAACCCGGTGAAGTCTCACTTCACGACGTGTATCTCTACCACGGTTCTGAACCGAACCTTTCGGATCATCCTCGCCGCGGCATGACTTTGCGGTATATGCCAACTTCGTCCGTGTACTGTCACGATGACGATACTCGATTTGAACGCAAGGGACGCTTGGAGATGTCGAACCGAACGATTTTTCTGATGCGGGGCAGTGATAAATCTGGCCAAAATGACTTTCGAGTGCGGTACTAAGTCCTTCAACCAACATACGCATTCGACGATTTTCAACCTGCGACACCCGCTTGGCCAACCACGAAACCACAGACAAGGATTCTTGTTTGAGGTGTCGATACTTTCGGGAAACCAACCCCACGAGTCCGCAAACTGGGAGCGGCCCGCGATTGCATGGACGTTCTTGTTGGTTTTCCGGACAGAGCCACCAATCGTACACAAGATGCCAGCCCATTGCCCGTATTGGAATTTCAGCATCAGGCTAGCACGCTGGACCGCCCAAGGCGTATCGACATCCGGGGGATCTCACTCTTCATTACCTTATACAGGGTGATCCATGCATTGATTGCAAGCAGTGTCAGAAAGTCAAATAGAAATCATTACTAAGTAAAATAATCCGATGATCAACTTGCACTCGACGCGTGTCGACGCCAAACCTGGAGCAGTAAACCACTAACAACCAACGCGACAAACGTTTCCAAGATTTGGTTGAAATCAAGCTCTGCCAACTTATTACGTACCCTCGGGGACGGTGCGACAAATTCAGGTTCTCGCTGGTCCCTCATTCACAGTAGAAAGGCCAACTGACGGGCTCGAAATCCGTCACAGGGTGGATTTTTTCTTTTTTTTGCTGAAATGACCCAAAGAAACAATCGACTAAAACGTTGCCATGAGTGTGTCCCGACAACAGCAAGAACTGCGATCCCCGTATTTCATGCCACTCGTATTTCATACCACTCAAATCTCTTGAGAACTCAAAGTCCGAATTCACCTTTCAGAAGAAAGAACTCAGATGCAGCGTCTCCTTATCCTTCTGTTTGCATTGGCATTTTTCTCCGTTTCGACGGTTCAGGCAAAACGATCTGCACCTGCCAAAGTTCGACCCGTCACAGTCGGAAAAATCGAGTATCGCGCGCCAACAAGCCAGATGGGCATTGTCGAAGCGTGGGATTCAGACAGCGACGAATTGATCTGGCGACGCCAAATCTACGTCGTGAAATACAAGTTGGGTCTTGAGAGAGATATCCAAGACGTGTTCATTACGAGTCTCCGGCACAAAGACAAAACTCTAGTTGTGACCAATGAAGGAAACTCGATTTACGAATTGAATTTAGACACCCTGCAAGTCAAGGTCTTGAAAGGGACATTGGTAGAAACAATGTAATCTCGATCGCACCACGAGGAATGCATTAATCAAACGAAAGCGCATTGCTGAAATGATCGCCTTCTCATTCCTACAAGGTAGCTTTCGTTGATCAGATTTGTTGCGCAGGAACTTCAGGGAAATGTGACCACCGAGCCAAGACCGGCCAGTCCATTTCCATCCCGAAAGAGATGCCTTCGAATAATCGGGGAGTTCACGGTTTGGATAAAAGTTGCAAACCGTCAACGACAACAAAGCCATCAGTATCGCGATTGGACACAGTGACCGTCACCACTTCTTCGACTCTATATGTCCCTAGTGATTTACCCGTTTTGTCGCTTGCTCGCTGATTGATGACCAGTTCATCCTTCCTGCCGTCCACGACGACATCAACCTGAGTCTTTGTCGATCGATTTGGGTTCGCAACGTACAGAAGCTTTAACTGATACTTACCAGATTTCGGGACTTTTACGTCGAATGTCATCGTCTTTTCTCCCTTGCCACGGTTGTTGTCGTGGACGTAGGTCGCGCCGCAGACTGCCGCAAGCGTTCCGAGTGTCCAGTCACCCGATTTTGTTGCTTCGGCATCATCGATGATCAGGCCCGCTAACTGCTTCGCTGGTTGGTTCCGCTGCTCTTGCCAGATCAAACGCTGCTCGTCTCGTTCCAGCTTTGCTTTCAGCTTTGCATAATCGAGATCCTGAAGGGCGATCTCGTCGTCAATCGCAAATGCTGCGGCCGTCCCGGCACTCTGACCAAGAATCATGAAAACGGGTTCCATGCGGATGGAACCATAAGCGACATGCGACGAAGAAAGACAAACCGGCACCAACAGATTGACGCACTCCTCTCGTTTCGGAATGATCGCACGATAAGAAACAGGATAGGGTCTTGGACAGCCATGCCCAAAACCTCCCTCGTTGCGGACAGTGGTTTTCCCACCTTCTTCCACAACCACACGTTGGCAGAAGTGCGAATCCATCGCGTACGAGGCCAGAGCGATTGAATCGGGAGCAATTTTTTTCGATTCGCAGTCGGCCTGAGTAATCACGTAATCGGAAACCATACGGCGCCCCTCCCGCACGTAAAGTTGATGGGGCCAGTGCCCTGTCCGCTGGAACTCATTCGGGTCAAGGCCGAAGCGGTTCACACGATCTCGTAATTCTTTGGGAACGCGTGGGTCGCGCGACAAAAAAAACATCAGGCCCTGCTGATACCTGACATGATCTTGAAAAATGTCTTCCCGCAATTCGTAGAGTTCTCGCAAAGGCACAGGCATCCCTCGACGCGGTGGAGGAAGTTCCACCAAAGCTGCCTGCTGATAAGTACCGTCAGGCCACTGATAATTACCTCCCACATAATCCGAGGAAAAACTACCTGCATTGTTGCTATCACCGCTGCGCATCTGGACGGGACCGTCGGTCATTGGTACCGTGGTATAGTTTAGAGTCCAGCGAAGACTTGATTCGGCATTAAGAAAGCGGGCAAGTAGCGAGTAGCGGTCGGGTTCATAGCCAAGCGGTTTGGGAAACGGAATCTTCCCTACCTTGTCAGAGAGGTACATACGAAAGTTGTAGGCTTGCACCCGGTAGTCGCCTTCACCCGGCTCTCCGAATTCCTCGGATGCGATCTCAGGAAGCAAACCCGACCGAGGATTATCTATTTCGACATAGGGACTCAGCGGTAGCCGGCAGAATTGATAGACGTCCTTCCAAGAAATAGTTTGCCACTGACCAGCCAGCGATTCATCGTAAGCAACTGCAGGCTCTCGCCCAACGCGATAAGAGATGTTGGTAGCAGCGAGCAAGTCACCTTCGTACGTGCTATCGACAAACACTTTCCCCCTGATCAGTTCTCCGGTTTCCATGCTTGCCCAAAGCAATCGGCTACCTTCCATCCCAACCGACTCCAGGGCACGGCCCGTCAGAACCATCACCCCCGCCTCCTCAAGCATCTTCAAATAAAGAGATTCGGCCTGAGAGGGTCGGAAGTTACTTTGTTTGCCAATGCGATTGTAGAATTCCAGAGCCAAACCGCCGATGGATTCCTTTTTCCCAAGGTCAGTTGCCGTCAGTCCTCCCGATGTCATTCCACCAACGTGCTGATTAAAAGAAATTAGCACGGACTTCTTGCCTTCACGCGACGCTTGGATCGCAGCCGTTACCCCGGCGGGTGTGCCTCCATAAACTGCGACATCACACTCGATCACCCGTTGCTCACCACGCTCTACTCTTTGGTAGTAGGAAGGCGCGAGCTGCCGATACTGAGCCTTGCCTTGGGCCGCTACGTTCTTCATAGTCACGAAAGCTGCACTCAGCAGCACGACTGTGGCCATTGAAAGAATGACGAACGATGGTTTTGGCATGCGTACAACTTACGTGAACCGGGAGAACTGAAAGCAGTGTAGGACCACCACTGTGTGTGAGAAACCAACTATAGTCGATGTTCATGCGAAAGAGAGTCGACACTGAGACTATGCTCGTGCCCAAATCACTCTTGCGAACCAGCTCTCTCTCGGAAGATTAACGCAACATCTTCACTCGCAGCGAGTTGCATCGAGGGTGTTACTTTGAACATCCAGCAACGAATCGGACGCGAAATTAGAAGTGATTGCGAGAAAAGTTGGCCGATCCAAATTGCGATGCCTTGATTTAAGGAGCGTGCGCCGCGGTCGACTCAACCGCCCCGCCAATCAGTCCCACAAAATCCTCCATCACGTGTGCACACCGGGTGGCAATCGACAGGCGAAGTCGCAGAGAACTAGCGGTGTGGCCGGCCGATTCCAAATAGTTACTGTACGTCTGCTTTTCGTTGGATAGTTTG
>JARGNK010000123.1:0-10425 GCA_029213145.1 Rubripirellula sp.
CCCTTTGATAGGACAAGGTCGGCACAGGAAAGGGAGGATTTCGGAGCTCGATAGCTGACCTACGCTTCCTCTGGCTCGGCCGCTCAGCACGAGATTGTTACCTTTCTTGCACCTCCGGCAGAGGCCCAAGCGATTGGCCAAATCTTCTTCGCAAGAAACTTTCATTCTCCATCCCAGACCGGTTTATCCCGGCACACCCTGTCCCCGTCCTTCCCCCTGTCGATTGATCCAGCCGGCAAGAATGATCAGCATCAACTGCCACGGTTGCAGGGCGAATTTCATCGGCGTCTCGCAAGCGTGGTCAAATCCGAGACGATCATTGGTGTGCGACGAACTGTAAAGCTGTATGGGCAAGCGTGAAACCAATCGGAGCTTGCCTGCGTTCCGGTTAGAACGAGCGCAGAAACTTTGCCGACGTCATCAGCACTTCGGTTCGGCTGAGATGTATACCTGTCAAACGTTTGAAAGTCGCCTTTTCGCAGCGTTTAGTCCTCGGCTGAGTTTTTGACCCCACGGGACTCATTCAAACGCTATCCACGCGAGCCGTCACGCGCGATTGATATCGCTGGGCATACCAAGGATCATTCTGCTGAGCAAACGTAACAGCGGGCATCGCCATCCAAATTTCCATCGTACTGAGTATCTGCCATCTCCAATGCGTTGCCCTGCATTCTTGTGGCTGATTCACCGTTGGATGCTCTCTTGGCCGGTTGCCAGATAAGTCCCGCCCGCGGAACTTCCCACACTCTCAAGCACCGCCTTGGATTGACTTAGACTCGGATCTTTTTCCACCGCTGCGGCGATCATGTTTTCACCTTCAACCGCGTTTCCGTGTCGCAATTTGAACATTCCGATGTTGTGAAGGGCAGCGGCGGGACCGATCGCATTCTCAAACAGAGCCTTTGCTTCGTCGTATCTTTGTTGAGTCGCCAAGACAACCGCCAAGTTCACTTTGGTTTGCCGGTGATTCGCGTCAACGTTCATGCTGCGCCGGAGCATCTCTTCGGCCTGTTTCGTCTTTCCGGTGCAGTACAAAAAATATCCGTAGTCACACAACACGTTGGCATCATCGGGAGACTCAATCACTGCGGCCTGGTATTCTCTCTCAGCCGCGTCGGTCATAGCCGAGCGGTCGTAGAGTACGGCCAAGGCATGAGCGACACCGGGCTGCTTCGGATTCAATCGTCGTACTTTCTCGTACGCCGAAATTGCTTCGGCATCCATAGATCGTTCTTCGGCTAACCGTGCAGTCTCCAGCGTGATCTGAAGTGATTGGTTTTCAGGATTGCAGAGAGGTTGCTTTTGGTCTGACAATATTTCCGACGGACTCGAAGATGAAAGTTTGTAAGGGGCACGGTTTAGTTTCGAAGTGATCGAGGCACAACCGGTGGCCAGCAGGCAACCTACCAACAAAACGAGTCCCATTGGCAGTCGCGTTGCCGCGAACACGCGTCGCGACGTATCGATCCGAAGTCGCAAAGCGACGACGGGTGATAGCCACGAACGCAAGTCCCTGGCTGCCAATAAGAACGTTCGGCCAAGTCGGGAAGTGACGGTAGGTGTTTGATGCGAGAACGCCTGCCGTGCCTCCGGCACTCTGGGGACTGAACGAGGGCGGATGGCCCAGCACTTTCGTCCGGGGCTATTACCTATCATGCCTTCGGTCTTTGTTGTGGTTCGTTCCGCAGCGCATTGCCCCGACTGTTTAGAAAATCCCGCCACCGCCGAGCCCTCCACCGCCGAAACCACCACCGCCGAAACCGCCACCGCCGAAACCGCCACCGCCGAATCCGCCACCGCCGAAACCGTTGTTTCCGCCAGCACCACGGTTGCCACGGCCGACGCCTTGAAACTGGCGATTGAAGATTTGCGGAGCTTCGATACCACGCACACCCACACTGCGATCTTCCGCAAAAATCACCCAACGGTCGGCTTCGACAACACCAGCTTGAACGAGCGCGTCGACGACGACTTGTCGGCGACGGACTTGTAGTCGTTCAATGCGCTGAAGTGACTCCTCGTACGTTTCGTCGCGCTCCAACTGAACTGGCTGGGTCTCGATGACGACCCAGTTTGGTGTTTCCATCATCAACGCGGTGATCCGGTTGATATGCTGGATGCCTTCGGGTGATAGCTGGTCGCCGCCAGGAAACCATTCGTTGCGTGTGATGACTCGATGCTGCTGCAAAGCTCCCGCCCAATGCGCTTCTCGCCACGCGGCGACATAAGTTCCCGGTGGTGCCGGAACGGCATCCTTGGGCAAAGGCTCGACGCACCGTTGCCAATCGGCCAGCGTGACTGCTGGTTCGGCTTGGCCCGCTGTCTCGGGCAGACAGTTGGTTGCACACGCCGGTGGACACGCATCCGGACACGATTGCTTGCATACCTGATCGGTCGCACAACCCGTCAGCGTGATCAAAGCAAGCCACAGCGTGGGTACTCCTGCTTTAGCCGGGACCAGTTGCGATAAAAAACGCATCAAGGTGGGACACCAACTCAATCTCATTTTCATTGTGTCACCTCGCCGGTCATGTTCATGGTTGTCGGCTGAGCCGGCAGATGCAATTCTGGTAGCGGCCTGCCGCTGCTATGACCGGGACTGCCGATGATGTACTTCTGTTCGCAACGACGAAACGCTTTCATGCGATGCACATCGCCACGAACTGGCGAGCGATAATCTTCCGCAATCGTTCCTTCGAGCGACCCTCGCAGAAAGAAGTCCAAGTCATCCGGCTCAAACGTATCGCTGCCCGGAAGCGGCAACATCGCTCCGGCCGGCAATGGCGAAACCAAATAGGGCGTGACCACCACCATCAATTCTTGTTCTTGGTAGCTTGTTTCTCTGTTGGAAAAAATGTTTCCGACCACCGGAAGGTCACCCAAAAACGGAACCCTTGCTGAACTGTTGACCAACGAATTCCGGATCAATCCCGCCAGCGCCAATGACTCACCATCGCGTAGTTCGACCGTCGATGTGAAGCTACGAGTGGACAAGCTTGGCGGTTGGCTGGGATCATTGTTATTGACGCCGCCTCCGACGCCACCGCCGGTGCCGCCCCCGGTTCCGCCACCAAGACCGCCTCCTCCGTTGGTTTCCGATACCGTGGACTGCAATTGCAGCCGAATGCGATCGCCATCCGTGACTGTCGGCAAGACAGTCAACTGCACACCAAACGGGATGAAGCGAATGTTTTGATTGACCGCCGCCACGGTGGACGTCGATTCTAGAATCGGAAATTGACCTCCGACCAAAAAGTTCGCGGGCTGTCCGCTAAGCGTCGTTAGATTTGGCTCCGACAGTGAACGTGCGAGCCCCAGCCGTTTCAATGCATCGAATTGAAGGAAGAACTGATCGGTTTGAAAGGTCAATCGCCCGACACCCAACGATTGAGTGAACGAAATGTCGCTGGTGGTGTCGGTATCCACACCAAAGCGAGATTGAGAAATCAAACTACGTCCGGAGTCGCGGACGACTTCCGCTAGCGTCACCTTCAGCATCACTTGATGGATACCAGCGATCTCCAACATGTTGACGACACGGTTGTTGATGTTGACCGCGTTGGCCCCGGTGATGTTGTTCCCCTGAAAGATGTTATCCAGACCGCCGGCATCAACGATCTCGTCGATCGTGAAACCATTAAACGATTCCGCCGTCGTGTTGGGCTGAAAGCCAACCGGAGCGATGTTAGGATCGACGTTGTTGCGCAGTGCTGCTTGCTCGGCCTGGTCGTCGTTGGGAAGACTCTGTGAGACGATCCTCAGGATGTTCGTTGCGTCTTCGATATCGCGAGCCTTGCCTCGAACGACGACCTGGGATCCGACGTAACTCAGTTCGACGACGCTGTTGGGAAACCCCCGATTGATGTCACGCTGCAGGGTCTGTAGCAAGCGTTCAAATTGCCGCGCCTGTTCTGGGTCGTCGGTCACGCGTACCAGATAACTGAGCACCTCTTGCTCGCCGGTTCGTGGATCCTTAAACCAGAAATTGACCGTGGTCGAACCGACCTGGTTCCCGGTGACACTGACTTCGGATTCAGTGATGCTGATCAGTTCGGCGATGTCTGGATCGCCGACTTGATCACGAAACGGCGGCATCCGAAACCGCAGCACGGTCGGGCGTCCGGAGACAACATCCAAGGTCATCTCGGGATCAATCCGTTCGATCAGGAACCGATTCTCCTTTTCTGCTGCCTCTCTGGAAACAGTGGGAGCTGGCAGTTCGCTTGCCTCGGGCACGAGCCGCCGAGCGTCGTTTCGCGGGGGAGCAACCGGGTTGGGGCCGGCTCCCTGCTGTGCCAGCGCTTCGCCTGAAAGGATGACAACAAACAGACCGAAAACCAGCGCCCGAGCGATCATTCGTCGCGATTGAGCACTGTTCATGGACGACCCCCACCTTGCGGATGACAAAGAAAATGGGCGACCAACCCCGGAACAACCCTCATTATCGGCCAACTCGCTGACACGCTTGAGACGATTGTGCCGAGTTTGCCGCTGGTGGGCCGGCAACCTTCGATACTTGCTTATTTTGCCTTTTGGATCAGAAAGGGCATCCTGACGGGTCTTTTCCTGGCGATTGTCTCGCTAATTTGCCGCATTCCGGCTGCCAAGATGGCAATGAGTTATCGCATTGCCACAGGCTGCTTTTGCAAAAGCTGTGCATTTGCTATGCTTGTTTGATCCATTCAGAAGTTCTGACCGCTCAAAGAAACGGCACATGAGTCCTCTCGCGGTGACACTTGTCATACCCGGTCGCAACTGCGCCCGAACGGTAAGGCAGTGCTTGGAGTCGCTGTTGCCCTTGGTTGAGCATGGCGAGCTTTACGACGTTGTCTTCGTCGATGATGCTTCGACCGACGAGACCGCTGAGGTTGCATAGGTGACTTCAAGCCGTTGCTTGGAGTCGGATCTTTCAGAGTCGAAAATGATGGTGAATTTGCCGATGTCAATAATTCCGCCTATTGATTGCTTGGCATTGCCACCTTTGGCGGCTTTTCTCCGCGATCAAGTTGACGGCTTGAATGAGAATGGACCCTGTGCCTGACAAACCGATTCCCCCCCCCGGCCTCGACCAGTCTCCGCCCCGGCAGCTCCGCGCGGTTTCGGTGCTTTGGGATGCCATCGGAACTGACGGACAAGAGGCTTTCCGCAAGCTGATCGGCATGGTCGGGATTTCGCTGTTCACTCAGTTGGCCGCTCTGACGAGCCTCTACCTTATCGTCGATTCATTGAGCGTTGCTGAGTTTGGAGTTCTCTCCTCCGCGCTCGCCGTTCAAAGTTTCGGAACCATCCTCTCGACACTTGGCATTCGACCGATTCTTGTGCGCGAGTTGAGCCGCAACCCGGAACGCCGTGACGAACTTTGCTCAGCCTACACCCTCATCGCCATGGCGGGCGGGACCATCGTGGCTGGGATTGTCTACGTGGTCCTGATCTATCTTGATTTGCAGGCAACCGAGTCCTTCGTCTTCCAGATTGTCGCCTGCGGTACCGCCCTCGCGGCAATCAACCCGGCACCGATCTTTGACGCCGATGGAAAGCAGTTGGCGAGTACCGTCTTGACCAGCATCGCTGAGATTGCAGCATTGGCTACAGTCGCGACGCTTTGGAATCAGCGGCTGCTTAGCCTGATCCCGATTGCTGTGATCTTTGCGGGAAAATGGTTTGCAATGTCAGCCCTCAGTTGGGGCTACTTGTTCTACAAACGGAAAGGCTATCGCTGGTGTCTCTCATTGAAAGAGCTGCAACCGTTGCTTCGCGCATCGACGCCTCTCAGCGGAGCCGCAATGCTTCAGACAGCGATGATCTCCAGCGGTCCCATCCTTGCTCGCACCCTCGGCGGCCAAACCGCAGCGGGAATCTACGGCCTCGCCCACCAGGCGCTTACCGCCCACATTCTCATCATGGGACTGGTAGGGCGCATCGTCGCGCCGAGAGTCGCGGTCCGCTACCAAGAGCCCGGGTTCGTTTTCCGAGCTGGATTGGCCTACGTGGGTGTCGCGTGCTGTCTTACTTTCGTAGGAATCGTCTCGGGGCTCTTCGTTCTACAAACGTTCCTCGATCCGGCATACCATGCGGCGGGCTGGCCGATCACAATCGTACTAGTCGCACTCGTCATCCGCAGCCTCGGTATCTATTCAAACCTCGCGCATATTGTGACGCACCGGGAAACGGTGGTGTTTTTGTCCGGCGTCGTGGGCGTTTTGGTCGTCGTCCCACTTGTCGTCGCTCTTCCTGGAATTGTTCGATCGCTTTCGCTTCAGGTCCCTTCTTCGCTGTCGATCGTGCTCGGAACGGCTTGGCTATGCACAACGGTTGTCTCGCTGCTTGCACACCGACACTTCGGCAGCCCTCACGAAACACACCTTAACCAGTCATGAACCCTCGCAGCGATGGACCGAATAGTGGATGAAGATCTGGGCACCGGAGCAAATGACACGACTGCGCGAATGGCCGAGACGATTCGCGTTGAAGCTGCCGCGCTTTCCAAACTCGCGGTTGGACTTTCAGACAATTTCGCGGTGGCTGTCGAGTTGATCGAATCAAGCACGGGCCGTGTCATCGTGACCGGAATGGGAAAATCGGGAAACATCGGTCGCAAAATCGCTGGCACGCTTAGCAGCGTTGGAATTTCATCGTCTTTCCTTCATCCCAGCGAAGCGTCTCACGGAGATCTGGGGATCATTGGAGACAACGATGTCGCAATCTGTTTGTCCAACAGTGGCGAAACGGATGAGGTTATCAACCTGATTCCACAGCTGCGTCGATTTGGCGTCGAGGTCATCGCCGTTACACGCAATGCGTCCAACACGCTCGCCGCACTTGCTGATGTTGTCCTCCCGACGGGTGTGCATAACGAGGCCGATCCGCACAATCTCCTGCCAACCGTTTCGACTCATTTGCAGCTTGCCGTCGGCGATGCGTTGTGCGTCGAACTCTTGGTCCGTCGCCGGCTAACAACGGAACAGTTTGCAAGCTTTCATCCGGGCGGTGCTCTGGGACGACATGCCATTGTTCGTGTCAAAGATATCATGACCTCTCAGCCACATATCCCGCTGTGTGATTCACGTGAGCGTCTGACAGAAGCGATCGCGACAATGTCGCGATTTGGACTGGGATGTGTTGTTTCACAAAAAGATAACGCATCAGAAGTCGGGATTTTTACGGACGGTGACCTCCGAAGGCTGGTCGGACGGCAGTTTGATTTTAGAAAAGCCCTTGTCGATGAGGTGATAACGTTTCCGGCTCGTGTCGTAGCAGGAGACTCATTGGCCGCGGAAGCACTTCGATTAATGGAGGAAGATCGAGTCACCGCTCTACCCGTCGTAAGCAATGGGAATTTGGTCGGTGTCTTACATCTTCACCAACTACTAAGACGCGGACTCTGTGGGTGAGTTCCCGAGAACTTGGATGGACCACTATGCTCTATAGATATCATCGATCGCAGTTTCGGAAGTCCCGACGTGACGTCATCCGAGAATTGTGCAAAGGAAAACGCGTGTTGCACGTTGGTGCCTGCGATAGTCCCTATCATCTGGACAAGCTTAAGGGCGGGATGCTTCTACACGTGTTCCTTGCAGAGATCGCAGACCAGATTATGGGAATAGACATCGACCGAGACGCTATTGCGGAGCTTGCCGAAAGGGGCGTCGATGGCATCGAAGCATTCGACTTGAATTCGGATGCGCACTGCCCAGAACGGCTGCGCGATTTCAATCCGGAAGTCGTTGTATTCGGCGAAACAATCGAACACGTACTGAATTTGACGGAGACATTCACGACCTTACGTGGTTTCCTGACCACACCTGACTGTCGCCTGCTCTTGACGACCCCAAACTTGCTTGGGGCATGGCCCTTTGTCAATGCGCTACGATCTTTCGAAACGCAGCATTCGGACCACAAGGTGGGCTTTACGATGGGCTTACTACATCAATGTATAGAAGCCAATGGGCTTTCGGTCGACGCGTCATACTTTACATTTCTGGAGCGGGCAAAATCGCCATGGCCGTATCGCTTTTGGCGTATGGCAGCATGGTTGTTTCCTGCAGTGTCCGAAACGCTGGCCGTGACCTGCCACCGGAATCCCGATCTTGCGAAGGGTGTCTAGAGTTCCTTCTCAAGTTGATTTGTCCGACTAATCTACTACTGACGCCATTCCGGCAATTCTCGGCCCAGAATCCGTTCCACAGCATCCACTTCTGTGGAGAACTCGCACAAAAGCTGGTTACGAAGCTTGGGTGCTAGCTCTGGCATTTTCCTGCGGCGTTCACTCAACCTTGAGAGCCACCGGAAGAGAGCCGCTTTGCGTTCTTTTCCCGCCAAGAGCTCAATTGTCGCTGGGATGCCGGGTGGTGGATCGAGAAGCCAGCGTTTCAATAGGTGGCTGCGTATCTCACCCTGGGTGTTTTCGCCGTTAAATTGCTCGGGAACATTACGAGTATCCAACCCAAGGAACAGGAGCACTCTCTGGTAGTAGTTGGGCGTTTCATCGATAAATTCCTCGAAAACAAGTATCAAAATATTATCTCGGGCAAACGTGTCGATATATCTCGTTACTTGACTGGAATATGATGCAACGGCGCGGTACCTCGCGAAACCTTCAATGAAGATGCCAGCGTTACGTTGTTGGGCGATACGCTCTGCTTCTTCAATTCGATCTCCTTCGCGTGAAAGCGCTTTCTCGAAACTCAGCGTTTCATGGCCCGCGCGGACCGCGTGCAGATAATGTGAATACATTTGATCAACTGGATTACGTAGCAGGATGATGATCTTGGATTCAGGGTTAAAGTCATGAATCTCCTGTGCTGCGGTTCTCGAAAATAAATAAAATGCTGTCGCCTCACCACGCACGGAAATGCCAGGACTCGCTCTGAACATCTTGAGATAGTCCTGTAGCGACGGGCAGTTGCTAAACCGCAAATCAGCCCCAAAAAAAGCAGGCTCCTTGGGGTTGGACATCACGACATCGGGATGCGTCGCGAGGTAAGAATGAAGCGACGTTGTGGCGCACTTCGGAGCACCAACGATAAAAAGATTTGGCTTACTCATAAAAATAGATTGGTGCGGGTAGTGCAAGCATCGACTCGGGAAGACGCACTGTGCTGCCATCCACGCAATTCAATTGGGCAATGTGGCGATTCGGAGAGCTTTTTACTTCTTCGACGACGGCGGAAAGGACACACCGAGTTTGCCCAGTGTGCTGAGAAGGGCTACTCCAATCCGGCAAGTCTTATCGGCTTGCGTTCGCAAACAGAGCAGCGGAAACTCGCTCCAGCACCTGCGTTTCAAGCGTTTCGGCGGTGATTTGGTGACTCTCAATTTCGCCCATCAATGTTTGTATGGCTTCGTCACAGAGTGAAACACTTCCAGAATCAACTTCCGCAATCGATGACTTGATTTCATTTTGGTCACGCGTGAGTGTGTAGACCGCGCCGGGGTATCGGTAGATCGCAGATCCAAAGCAGAGAACAGGAATACGGTGAGCTAACGCCTCGATAGCGGCTGAAGAGTTAATGCAGCAGATCGCTGACTTGTTGTTTATCGCGTCTCGAAACGATCGCTCTCCGCACATTCGCGATCGATGCTTTCGAATCGATTGTGCGGCCCGCCGAGAAATTCGATGCCGTGGGTGCTTCCTCACGATCGCGCGGTCGCCCAGAATCGGCAATAAGAATTCCAAAAAGTCTGCCATGCTATCGAACCAAGGAGACTGCTTTGTAATCTGCGTGTCTCTGTCGTGCTGCATGACGACTAATATGTCATTGCCCGGCAACGATGAAATTGGCGAACAACGCTTGGAAACGTTGACAGCTCCTGACCAGCTTGCCGATGCATTGATGCCGTTGGGGTCCAACTGGAGACGCTCCATTTGCGGATACCAGCCGCACTCGCAAAACAGGATGGGCACACCGCGGTTTCTGAGCTCGCGAATCGGCCTTTCGTAGCGAGCGCTAGTGCCGTTCCAAATAATCGCGACATCACAAGTCGGAACTTTTGATGCAACGAACTTAAACCGTCTACAGTAAGGGCCACGCCACTCAACGACTTGAAATCCAGCCTTCCGAAGAATGTCAGCGATCCTGGTAAGCCAGCGTCTCGAAATTGGGTCCGCTCGCAGTTCGATTGCAACCACCGCTCTAGCCACTACTGCCTCCATGAATTCTGCGGACTGAGTATGTCAGATGATTTCCACAAACAGATAACAGCTTTACAAAGGTGAATCCGAGATCTAGCGGGAGTAACGCACAACAGGTCAAAACTGTCTTCCCGCGGAAAACCACCTGATTGAAGCAGAGCGCCACCAAATGCAGCAAGAGCAGCACTGCTGCAGAGAAAATCGCATACCAGCCTAGAGATGCAACGAAGAATGCCGCAATGATTGCCAACAGAAGGAAAACGATGTCACGACCAAACCATGCCCCCGTTTTT
>JARGNK010000123.1:10435-22644 GCA_029213145.1 Rubripirellula sp.
CCGAGCCCCGGCCTTGTTTCCAGGCCTGCTTCCAGTAGTCGGCCATCGTCCGCGGGTGGTGGTGGTAAACGACCGCATTGGAAACGGAGGCGAATTTGTGGCCCGCCTCTGAAAGTCGATTGGCCAGATCATCTTCATCACATCCATAGGTTAGCTCATCGTCGAAACGGAGGTCACGAAGCACTTCGGTCCGGATCGCCATGTTGCCGCCAATGAGGTGACGTCCCTGCAAGGCGTTTTGTCCAATCTGACAAGATCCAAAAAATGCAAGTTCAGCAAGGTTCGTAGGCGGGTCATCAACGACAAGCCCCGCTGATGCAGAGATGCGGTCATCCGTCAAAGGAGTAACAAGTTGAGCTAGCCAATCGTGCTCAACTGTGCAATCTGAATCCGTAAATGCAATTACCGACCGCGTTGCGGCATCGATCCCGGCATTTCTCGCCCCCGATACGCCGCGATTCACCTCGTTTCGAACAGTCTGAACATCGATATCCCGCGATCGAATCTCCGTGGCCAACTCTTCCAGAATCTGCGGGGTTTCGTCGGTCGAAGCATCATCAACAAAGACGATTTCGTAACCCTTCGCAGACATGCCCAGTAGTGAAGCTACGCAGGTTCGAATCTGTTTTGGCCTGTTGTAAACACAAATCACGACCGATGCGTCTAGATGCGGTTTCACGCAATCGCCTCCTTGGTTCGCGACGATGCAGCCAAACTCGGAAGCGATGTTGCGACACCAAGAACCATCCCTGCTGCACGATAGAACGAGCGAACGTAAGCGAGGCAAAGGTATCCCATAAAAACCGTCGGCTTCTTGGTGCGACGCCAAATGGACAGCCCCATCGGCAGGCATGCCAAAGCGAGCAGAATGAGAAGCCCTGACAACATGACCAGCCCGACACTGCGAGCAGTTGGCAAGCAGCTCAATGCGCAGGCAGGCAATACTGCAGCAGCAAGCAACGGTTGAGCGATGTCGCTTCTCGAGGTGTAGCTGTCCCCCTTTGCGCGTTTCGGATGGGCGGCGTAAAGCTTCATCCGGTAGAAACCGTGGCGTGCCTGCTTGGCGAGGTAGGATCGAAGACTCGTCGGATGGTGGTGCTGGACTCTTGAGGCGCGATCAAAACGAAGAAGCCATCCGGCATCGACAACACGATATGCTAGCTCCACGTCCTCGGCTTCTGCCCGACCTAACCCACGGCGGAACCCGCCCAACTCCTGAAACATATCCCGCCGATAAACAACGTCATACGTTGCCAAGTGATTTACCTCGCTTGGCATTGTCGCGTGTCGAGCCACGATTTCTTCGTGGATGATGGTTGCCAGCAGGCTATCTGGGCAGCCGTTCGTGTATGTCCCTCCTGCTCCGGCGACTTTCGTGTCATCAAAATGGCGGACGAGAATCGATAACGCGTCGGGTTCGGCGACGCAATCGGAGTCGACGAACCAAATCAGATCACTCTTCGTTTTGCCCGCGCCGAGGTTTCGTGCGGCAGCAGCACCCTCTCCAGATCCACTAACGACGGTTACCTCTGGGAACGACGTCGCGATCTCTGCGGTTCGGTCGGTCGATCCGTCGTTGACAAAAATGATTTCCGCGAGCTGTCCCGATTCTTTGAGCGGCACAACAGACTGCAAACAACGATCCAGCGTTGCGGCGCAGTTCCGTCCTGGAATAACAAGCGTCACCGAGGGATGCTCACCTTCGCGCGTCGGTACTGCTGACCCCAGAGCGCATGCCTCACTCGGATCGTGACTTGGGAGAGAAGTCATCGTTCGTCCCCTTCGCCGTTTTCCGATTCGCGGGACGCCGCGACCTCAGTGGATGGACTCTGCGTTCCCAAAGTCGCTCCGCGCAGCGCGTCACGACGGGCGAGTTCAACCACGTCGCGCCTCAGCATGTAGTTCCGGCCATAGAGATAGAACATGCCGCCGGTGCTGAGCAGCATGAAGGCGTAGAATACCAAGTCCGTTCCACGTCCGATTCCCAGCAGGTCCGCGACGGCCGTCGCCAATCCTGGAAAAACGATCAAGACCAGGCCGGTCAACCAGATCGCCAGACGCAGCAGATGGATCGCCTGGTGGTTCTTCAAATAGGCTCGCACCTCTAGCGAAGCGAGCGTCAGCAGGATCGGCACGGTCAGCCACTGAAACAAGTTCATTTCCAGATCCTCCCGGCCAAAAGCTGTGCGGAAACTCGGACAGCATCCGAGGTCTTTTGCCCCTTTTCGAGGGTCGCGGCGGTGTAACGGATCGTCACGGGACGCTCGACATAGCGGAGACCTTTGGTGGCAATCTGATCCAAAATCTCTGACGCGTGAGCCATCCGCGGCTGTCGGATTCGGATGCTCGTCGCCGCCTTGCGTGAAAAGACTCGAAAGCCGTTGTGCGTGTCAGTCACTCGCAAACCACTGGTCCTCCGAGTGAACCAAGTCGCGAGTGCGAGTATCCACCGTCGGAGCGGAGGCATGTCGACGGTTTGGCCCAAGAATCGTGAGCCCAAGACAACGTCGCATGCGTCCTCGATAATCGGTTGCAACATCGCCGGCAGATCGGCGGGATCGTGTTGTCCGTCGGCGTCAAAGGTGACAATCGCAGTCGCGCCGCGAGAGACCGCAAAATCGATGCCGGTTTGCAGCGTCGCACCTTGGCCACAGTTGATTGGGTGCCGCAGGGTCCAGACAGGGTGTTTCGCGGCGAGCTCGCGAGTCGGATCACTCGAACCATCGTCCACCACGATGATGTTGTGTCGGGTCGAATGGAGGCTGGACAGGGTCTGGTCGATTCGACCCGCTTCATTGTAGGCGGCGATCACGATCCAGACCTCACTTGGCTGATGGTCTGCATTGGACGGACTGCCTGCCGATGGAGATTTCGATTTCATGGTTCATCTCCCTGGTTCGGCAACCCGTCTTGATCCGATCCATCGTCGCGATGGGGTTGGCCGTTTTTGAAGTGGGCAAGCCGCACCTCGATCGCCGCAGCCAAATCCGGCTTTTCGGATTGCCGCGCCAACTCCAAAGCTCGCTCTGCGGCCGAGACCGCCTGCTCGAACTGGCCGATTTCAGCCAGCGCCGCCGCGTAAGCGTCCCAGCCGAAGGCGTTGTCACTTTCGGAAATCCGGTAGTCTTCTGCCAGCATGGCGACCGCGCGTTTTCCGTCTCGCAACGCGTCCTCTAGCGATGTTGCCAGAATCCAAGCCTGTCTTCGAATCGCCGAAATCAATGTTGGCTGCAATTGTAAAGCGCGTTGGAACGAGGTTAACGCAGCCTCTTCATTTCCGATCTGCTTTTGCAGGATACCCAAATTGTGTGACGCCACGGAGTACCCCATTTCGGAGGACGCCTCGAGTGTTTCCAGAGCTTTCTCCGTACGACCTTGCTGCATGTAGAGAACTCCCAGATCATTGAGAGTTTCCGCATCATTGGGTGATTTCTCAAGTGCTCTCAGGAAGAGCTTTACCGCGTCGTCCTTCCGTCCGGTATGAGACAGGCATTCTGCCAAACCGATGTCGTACATCGGAACACTGGTACTGAGGTTACCCACTGCCATCGTCATCGGCTTCACGGCTCCGTCCCAATCGCCTCCCGCGACCAATTCTCGACCGATGTTATACCAGGCTCTTGGGTTCCGAGGGGATACATCCGTCGTCGACTGCCAGAGCAACAAACCGTCTTGATAATCTCGGTTGCGAAGGTGTGTGCGCCAAGCAAGACTGCCAATCATGGCGGCAATGATGCACAGAAACCCCAGTTTTAATACTGCGGGGTTTTGGCTGTCTCGCAAAAGGCGGCCCGCCAAATGATTGCCAAGCAGACAGACTCCTGCAACGATGATCGACGACGCAAGATACACGCGATGTTCAACGGCGATGTCTGCGATCGGCACAAAGCTCGAAGTCGGTGCCAGAATAAAGAAGAACGAGAGAACCAACCAGCCGGCGAGCCCTACGCCGAAAGACGTACGACGAACCGCTCCACGCCAATAGCAAAACACTCCTGCCGCAATCATTCCGAGAATCAATACTCCCAAAGGAATGTAGATCAGAGCGTTGTCCTGGATACGCCACACGTAGTCAATGCAAAGTTGTTGGGGCCAGGCGATCAGAGACAGATAATGCCAGATGACTTCTGGTTGCGTTCGTAAGTATTCCCATGGAGATACAGTTTCCATTGCGAACCCCATAGCGGCTTTTCTCGCACCGCCCGAGGGATCGGCCTTTGACAACGGATAAAGAAACCGCATGGCACTGGGGGCAAACCAGACCAACGGCGTCAGCATGAGTAAATAGGGGATTACCCGCCGTTTCGCGATCGTCGTCAAAGAGTCTCGCGTGATCAGAAGATCGAACAACAAAATACTTAGCGGCGCGCTCACGAAGACTTCTTTTGAAAGGAAGCCGAGCCATGCGAAGCCGCAAGCACAGATGCACCCGAGCACGCGGCGGCCACGCAAATAAATCAAAACACCCATCCAAGCCCCTAAGTAACCCAGCGAACTCAGGGATTCGTATCGCTGGACAATGTAGGTGACCGATTGTGTTGTGATTGGATGGACAACCCAGACGGTCGCAATCAGCCCAGCAAGAGTCAGCGAACTGTAGTTGACCTTCCACTGGTGATCCTCTTTCCATTTCTTTTGAAAGAGAGCGATGGAGAGGAGGCAACCCGAAAAGAGCAACAAGCCATTGGCAAGGTGGATGGCGAGATTCGTCGCGTGAAACGGAACGGGATCAAGCCCTGAGAAATAGTAGTTGATCGCGAAAGAGTAGGTCCCGGCGGGCCGATTACCACGGAGGTAAGGTGACACCGGCCATAGGTCACGGATCTTTTCATTTTCAACGATGTTGTGGAAATCGTCGAAGTGAAAAACACCTTCAAGAGCCCCTCGCCATACGGACATCCAAATGGCGCACAGAATCAGAGCAACACCAACAATCAGTGCCGAACCGGGGCTAGGCGATTCGGTCTCGCCCTCACCGCTGATGGTGGATTCAGTCACTCTGTTTACTCAATTTCATATCGTCCGTGGCTCTTGCCCAACGCGGGATTTGTGATCGTATCCCAATGCCCATTTTATTCGCCTTGGAGCTATCAATCAAAAATAAAAGGTTGCCCGCCAACGCGTTTTAACGATGGCGGGCAACGATCATGACTGCTAGTCAAGCGAGCTGACGGTGTCGATCAATCATCATTACTCACCAGCTTCAACCACCAGGTCGCCGATGCCAACGATGCCCATATTGTCCGCGATGGTCCCCGTAGAGGTCGCATCAAGAATGAGAGCACCGCTGCTGTTCGCTCGAGTCGCGACCAGCTTACCACTCACGATCGGGCCGGCATCATCATCATGGGCACACGGCAGCGCCGCGGTGACCGATGCCAGCAAGTCTGTCGTTTTATGACCGAGCAGTGAGATCGTCGCCAAAGCGACTAAGGCAATTCCACCAACGAGGATACCGTATTCGACCAGACCTTGGCCTTTTTTGTTTCGGAGAGTCTTAAGCATTGCTATTTTTTCTTTGAAATGAAATTTTTCGAGAATTGAATTCACCGCCTGACCATTCCTTCGCGCAGCAGCGGTAAAGAACCACGCGAAACCAATTACCCAAGCACGAGCCATCACTCGTAGCGGCCAATGACATGGGAGATCGGATGAATTCGACACGTAAGTGACGCTGCCCCGCTTGGACCCACCAGGGTCTCGCTGCCGGGAAGACTCTCTGACTCGCATCAATCGCTGACACTCACGACACAGGGAAGCATCAAAGGAATACCGACCCAGGGACTGGGCGTGCCTTCCTCTAGCTCAGCGTTCACGACTCACTTTGCAACGAATCGAGTTCGATGGCGAGAACCGAATCCGAGTTCAACGAGTCAACGGGATCAGGACCGGCGAATCGGAGGACCGCGAGTGAAATAGGCGAGTCCGCGATCCGATGGCCCCTCGCAATCGCGTCGAGCATGAACAGAGACGACGAGCAGATCACCATTCAAGCTAGTAATCAGAATGCTGTCCGTGAGATGTAGCTTTGCATAGAAACTGCAGAGCATGCAATTGCAAACTCTCTCTATCTGCGTAGCGTCCTCTGAGTCATGACACTCGACAATCTCCCTGCATTCTGCCTGGCAACAGCCTTGTTTTTCGCAAGAGGATGCGGCACTGGCAACGTGTTCGTGACATCCCAAGATGGGCGAATGATGCAACCCACGCCCCCCTGCGAACAGCAGGCAGTGCATCAAGAGTGCCACAATACAGATGAATTTTTGCTGCATTGAATCGCGATGACGAACTCGTCGAGGGGGCAATGCGTGGGGCGGGTGCGGGCCAAACGCTGCCAGCGAAACCGAACTCACATTCTTCTATATTATTGCCGATGCAATTCCAATGCAAGTACACGCGCAATGCATTTCGTCAGTGCTGCGTCAAAACTTGACCAACGGTACGCTGGATTCGCAAGCGATTCAGCTTGCCGTTCGATTCGCAGGCGTCGTCTTGCGACACAAGCTATGCGTCCAATCCCAAATTCGAGGTGGATGCAGCATCAGTCACGATTCATTGCCCCCGTTCATCGAATCAAACTGTGTTTGCAGGCCAGCTTGGATGAATCCCGACGACTCCAAATGCTGAGCTTCAAGGACGTGCTTGGCATCGCGCGACTTCGATCGCACAATTCTCCAAGGCGGTACACCAAGTCGTACATCAACCACCCGGAGAGACAAGTCCAGGAAAAAGATGTCAATTGAGTAGCGCATCCAGGCTGTGTGAACGGACCGACAACCTTGCAACCACAACACGCAATTGGTGGGCATCGACCGAGAGAACTGAAGGCCAACGAGGCGTTTCCAATAAGAATCTGCTACTCGAACGGTAGCGGCCAACACGCGTCCGTCGTCAGTCACCCAACGGAGCTCGTTGTGACGTGAAGGCTCAGGCATGGCTGTCACTAGAATCCGTTTTGGAGGACTTGATCGAGCATCTGCAGGATCTGGAAAATGATGGGTCCGAGAGATGCGATCATGATCCCCGGGAGAAAACAGATAATCAGCGGGAAAAGCAACTTCACGGGCACGGCCATTGCCTGTGCCAATGCTCGTTCGCGACGACGGTTTCGCAGATCATCTGCTTGCGCGCGAAGTGTCGCCGCAAGTGAAGCACCGATCTGTTCGGCATGAATCAATGCGGAAACGAAGATTGAAAACCAGGGAATGTTGATGTTGTCTTTGAGCCGACGCAGCGATTCGATGCGGCTTCGTCCTGTCAGAATTTCTAATCGGAATAGCCGAAACTCGTCAGCCAAGGGGCGTCGATGTCGCTGGGTTTCCAAGACACGTTCGAGTGCCGCATCAAAGCTCAGGCCCGCCTCGGCCAGCGTTGCCAACAGGTCCAAGGAAAGCGGCAGATCCTGTTCGATCAAGCGAATGCGTTTTCGACGTCGTGCGCGAACCAGAATCGCTGGCAACGCGACAACCACTCCGACGGCAAAGACCGGGCTGGCCCACAACAGCGGCAAGAACACTTCGCCGACAGCACCGGGAATGGCGCGCAGGACGGTACCGCCAAGCGGAACGACGGCCGACTGATAGAGAACAAAGGCGACCAGCAATCCGGCCAGCAACGCGAAAAGATTTGCGACGACAAAGACGGGAGTGGCGTTGGGTGTGCGAAAACCTGCTCTAAACAGCCACTTGCCCAACCAAGTCCGCTCGACGGAAATCACAGCCGGCTCAGGATCGAGCGACTCAGCCGCTACGGCCAAGCGACGACTGCTGACCGTCCACGCCCACGCGTATCGCAGTGTAACCAGCCCGACGACCAGCAACAGAATGACGAGGATGATGGTGAGTGCGTTGATCATCGGACGTCGATCACCATCGTTTCCAGGCCTACCTGTCGAAGATTGGAACGGGAATTCGTACCTGAGGTGAATGCGCACCGCGATGGATCGATTGATGGTCGGGCCATGGGGACGGCGTGTTTTCTTTCGAACATTCTCAGAACTTTGGTTTACTCATCCACGAGATCCAGACGACGCCAATCGCTTGCAAAGTCATGCCAATGGAAACCATAACTTGCCCCGGGGTGCTGCCCAAAAAACCGCCCATCCGTTCTGGATCATTTCGCCAAATCAATGCGCCGATAAAGTAAGTCACTGCGATGACGCTGATCACCGACACCCGAGCTTGCGTGGTCATCGCTTGCATCCGTCGTGACAATTCAATCCGGTCTCGAATCGTCCGACCTACGTTGGCCAAGGTGATCGACAATTTGCCCCCGACTTTCCAATTGACGGCCAAGGTTTGGCAGAACAATGTGAGACTCTCTAGCGGTAACCGATCCGACAGATCCATCACTGCTTCGACCGGATCCTGTCCGTATCGAATCGCGCTGACCATCTGTTCGGCTTCGCGTCGCCAAGGTTGGGAAGCGTCAGCGACGGCCGACTCCAACCCGGATTGCAGACTGGCGCCCGATTTGACCGCGGCAACCATCATGTCAATCGTGTCGGCAAGCTGCTGTTCCAGCTTCGCAATGCGGTATTGCAACCAAACCTCATCGAGTTGCCAGCAGCAGAGGAACGTCATCACGTAGATCGCCGCCAGATAGGTCCAAGGAATGGCTAGCGTCAATCGCAGCAGTAGCACCACCATTGCAGCGACGATCAAACCGGCCCACCAATAGCGGCGCAGCACGGGGCTCCGTTTCACCCTTGCACTCGGCAAATCGACAGCATCCACGTCGCGTTCGAGAATACGCGCCGAGCCCGACACCAAGCGGCCTCGCGAGATAGCAGCGGATTGGCTGCGATAGACCGCAAAACCGATTCCGCCCAGCCCTCCGATAAACATCAAAGCGAAGAACCCGAACAGCACGTAGGTCATCGCTCATGTCCTCGTGCCGCGCGACCCCGTGCCACCCCAAGAACCTTTTCCGCTGCGGAATAGGTCCAATGGGATATCGAATCCACGATCGCGTAGTTGATGCACTCGGCGCGGAACGATGCCGGTGGCTACGAACTCACCGACGATCCGGCGATTCTGACGCCCGGTCTGTTGGAAAACAAAAATGTCTTGCATTTGTGGCATCGACTCTTCCATCCCGGTGATCTCGGCGATGGATTCGACCCGCCGCACACCATCATCGTATCGGCGTACGGAAATGATGAAGTCAACAGCCGACGCAATCTGCTCGCGAATGGCCCGTTGCGGCAGATCGACCCCGGCCATCAGTACCATCGTCTCCAGTCGCGCGACGGCGTCGCGGGGACTGTTGGCGTGCACGGTTGTCAAACTGCCATCGTGACCGGTGTTCATCGCTTGCAGCATATCGAGTGCCTCACCGGCGCGGACTTCCCCGACGATGATTCGATCGGGCCGCATGCGCAATGAGTTGACCACCAAGTCTCTCGCTGTGATCCGGCCAGTTCCTTCTAGGTTGAGGGGACGAGTCTCCATCCGCACGAGGTGAATCTGATCCAGCATCAATTCCGCGGCGTCCTCGATGGTGACAATGCGCTCGCTGGCGGGAATCGCCTCACAGACCGCGCCCAAAAAAGTCGATTTGCCGGCCCCGGTGCCACCCGAGACGATGATGTTGCTGCGGGCGATCACCATCCACTGCATAAAGGTCCGCACAGCATCGCTGAACATGCCAAGGCGTTGGAGGTCTTCACGCCGCAGGCGTCTTTTTCCGAAGCGTCGAATCGATAACGTCGGCCCGTCGATCGTCACCGGGGGCAGCGTGGCATTCACCCGGCTGCCGTCGGTCAGTCGGGCGTCAACCATTGGAGAACTCTCGTCAATTCTGCGACCAACTCGCGCGGCGATTCGCTGTATGATTCGCACCAGGTGCTCGGCGTTGCGAAACTTTACGTCGGTGTCTTCCAGTTTGCCAAACCGTTCGATGTAGACTTGATCGTATCGATTGACCAGAACGTCGGTCACCGCCGGGTCACCTAGCAGTGGTGCCAGTGGCCCTACGCCCAAAGTTTCCTCCATCAAATCGTCGGCCAACTGCGTGCGTTCGGACTCGTTGAGCGGCAGGTCTTCGTTTTCCAGGACGTCACCGACAAAGTCTTCAACCGTTTGTTCGAGCACTTCATCGGATGCCGCCAGGTACTGCGGTTGATTCAGCAGGTCCAGCAAACGAGAGTGCAGTGACGTCTTGACCGATAGGTAATCGCTGGCTGACGCCTGGGACGCTTCGCGGTTTGTGAGACTGAAGGCGTTGTCTCCCGCGTCCTTGACTGCGACACGCTCTCGCGGAATGTTAAAACGGGTGCGTCCGAGTTTGGATCGAGCCAGTCCTACATCACGGGGCGGTTCCGAGACTTTGACGTTGCTTGCGTTCTCTTGGTGTGATCCATTCATTTTCGATCGTTCCCTGCGGCGGCGTTTAACACCTCATCCATTCTCGTTTCGACAGCGGGGCCGTCGATCGAATTGACCAAGTCCCGCAGCGCACGGTGCAATTTGGAAAATCGAACGAGATCCACTGCGAAGGGCTGCCCCGAATTGGCAGCCGCGATCGCCCTCTTGTCGTAAGGGATCACGTCGTCGACCGGCATGCGAAGCGAACGAGCGATATCGTCGATGGATGGGTTGCCCATCACTCGTTGAAAACGATTCACAATCACCCCGACTCGTTGGCGGGAATACTGCAGATCGTCTAGCAATTTTAGCAATTGCACGGCGCTCAGCACCGTCGGCACGACATTGTCCAACACAATGTACGCCCGACTGACAATGTCCAGGACAGTCATCACGATTTGATCGAACAGCGGAAACGTATCGACCACGACATACCGAAATGTACGTCGCGACAGATTAAGCAACCGCGTCATCGACTGATCGTCAATGTCCGCCGCCGCGACCGGGTCGGTCGGCGCGGCGAGGAGCAGCAATCCCGAGTCGTGCGGGATTGCAAGCTGTCGAATCAGGGTTTCGTCGAGCCGTTGCCTCTGCTGGAAGGCATCCAGTAGCGTGGTCGTCGGCTCCAGATTCAGCATCGGGGCACAGACCCCCATCTGCAGAGACGCGTCGATCAGCAGCACTTCGTCGGGGTAGCGAGCTGCCAAAGAAACGGCAGTATTCACCGCCAGAGTTGACTTTCCCACCCCGCCTTTGTTGCTAATGAAGGCGACGCAGGTGCCCAAGTCTCGGCGTTTCGGCTCGCCACTCGGATGCAATCGCTCGAACAATTGGCGGAGTTCCCGTTGCGGAATGGGACGTCGCAGAAAGTCGGATACCCCCTCTCGGACGAATTGGACAATCGCTGCCGACGAAACACCACCCGGATCACCCTCGGCCGCGTGAACCCCCACGAGCATCATATCCGGCGCCACAGCGTGTAGCTCGCGGATCGACTGTCGATCCGTTTCGACATCGCCGGTCAGCTCAATCAATCCTCCGTGAGGCTCTCGATCCCGCGAGACATCGACTGCGTGGGTCAGATCAGAGGTAATGAAGCATTGCGGTGCAAGTTCATCGGCCCCACGACAAGCCTCCGCAATCTCTTGACCGACTGACTCGCTCCGCGCGTGAATGAGCAACTTGATCGCGATCGGCGCGTCACTCATTAGCCGAGCCCCTTAGGTCCACAGGGGCTGGGTAGTTTCGGTCGCTTACGAAGACTTCTGTGGTCGGACCGTTGCTGCCAGAAAAGTGTTCGCGAATATAAGTGGTGATTGACGGCACGGAGGTGGACGGCAACGAGGTGCCCGGAGCAGGCAAACTCCGCGCCGGTTGCACTTCCTCAGTCCGTGGCGCGTCGAGCACGACACGCAGCGGCATGGCACGATTCAAAAAACTGATCAAGGTCGCGGCCTGAGACTTGGGAACCGCAATTGCAAAACGTGTGACCGTTCGCGTTTCGGTCTCGGCGCGGGGTTGTTCGTCCACCTGCACTTCCTCGACCCCGCCGACGATGGTCGTTCGGGTCGTCGTCACGCGCTGCGTCAGCACATTTTGCCGCGTCCGTTCCGTGGAGCCGAGTTCCGCCAATAAAAGTGCGTCGGAGGCAACGGTTCGCGAAATCTGAACGCCCAAGTTCGGGAGTTTGTCTGCCTCGGCAATCGCATCGTTTGACGAAAGCGTACGGCGGACTCCGTCGCCCAGCAAACTCGGTTGGACTGCTCGACCGGACACAATACTAAACGTGGCGGTGGGGCGAAGCAGGTCGAGGTCTTCGATCTGTGCCGAATCGACTAAGAC
>JARGNK010000124.1 GCA_029213145.1 Rubripirellula sp.
CATTATCGCTCCCAATTAGCGGTTGTGACTCGCCCCGCAGTGTGACAGCACTGACGGGGTTTTTTGTTGGCTTAAATGCCTGGGAGCTATTATCGGGTGTCGTTGCGGGTGTCGTCCAGTGTAAAAAGAAGCACGCCCAGGAGGATTCGAACCTCCGACCTACGGATTAGAAGTCCGTTGCTCTATCCAGCTGAGCTATGGGCGCGTGGGATGATCGCATGCCAATTCACCGGTCAAGTAAATTCGCCCTGACATTCTACGCAAGACAACGCAAACATCGAAGCCGGTAGCCTCGCCCAGTGCAAGGAATTCCCCAAAACCAATGGTCGCCGAGGATCAATCATGCGCAATATAGCGGGAAATTCTCTGCTATCTCGCTTCGCTGAATCCTCCAATTGGTTGCTACCGCCGTAACTCATCAGCCCAGAATCCCCTTGGTGCGCAGAAGCAACGCAATGAAAAACTCGCTAAAGCGATGCAATAATAAACGAAGCACTTGGAATTATCGCTTGGAAAACCGCCTTTTCCTTCAGCCTCGCAGCACCGCCGAATCATCCCAGCATTTCCAACGCACGACGCTCTTGAAACTGAACCATCAAAACACCCTCCTCCCAACCAACAACCAAATCGCCGCTCTTCGAAGTCTCGATGAATGATTGCTCGATCACTGCCATCAATCTTAGTCCCCGTCGACGTAATCCCCTGCTCTGCCCTACCCTGCTCTGCGCTAACTTGCCTGCTACGCTTAGCTCCAACACTCGTCACAAACAGCAAACGGGATGCGAACCATTCTCATCAACCATGATGCCATCGACCCCGAACAACGCCGCTGTTTCAATACTCCGTTCTAACAGGAAGTGAGATTCCACTCGAACTCAGGCCGCAACCCGGTTCGAGTACTTCTACCTCTATCTACTCCTGAAAAAACGGTGTGCTCATGCGCGAACCTGTCTTCGACCAATACGGATCGCTCGAACTGAAAAGAAAGTTTCATCGAATCATGTCGATGCTGACACATTTGATCGGCGGGTCGGCTGCCTGATAGAGAGTGCATTGCGGGGTACAAGCTCGAGCAGCGCAAAGCTGAGTCCGGAAAACGACGAAAACCATCGGATTCGGAGAGGACCGCTGGGCAGGTTTTGCCAGTGGAGTTGGTGATTCCGGTCCCCGCTGATTCCGGTTGTTATCTTGTCCCTATCCGAGCCGTCGGGCCGTCGGGCAGCCGACACGCGTCAGCAGCACTTTTTAGCCAAACGTCGTCGCTGCTAATTCTGGGGTGCAGCGTGCGGTATTGTCTGCAACGGCTAATTGGTGTGCAATTACGCACAGTCCAGCCGATCACAGGCTCCCATTTTGATGTGGATCGAAGGTTGGCACTCGAGATGCAGTCTCAGTTGACCCAAATTCACTGCCTGACTTTGCGTTGGTCCACCACCATCACTCACCAGTTTCCCCGTCATGAGTTCTTACCCTGTGCCTGATGCCCCAATAAGTGTCTTGATCGTAGAAGACGATGCCGACTTTCGCGATTCCAGCGCTCGTTGGATGCAGCGCAAAGGCCATCACGTGGCATCAGCCGCTAGTGGTGCTGAAGCGCTCAGTTTGTGCTCTCGCCAGGATTTTGACGTCGGTATTTTTGACATGAACATGCCTGGTATGTCAGGAATCGAATTACTGCAAAGGGTTCGCGCCGACGGTATCGACATGGAAGTCATCATCCTGACCGGCCAAGGCACCATCGAGACCGCCGTCCAGGCGATGAAGATGGAAGCGAGCGATTACTTGACAAAACCTTGTCCGCTGGGTGACTTGGAACACCATTGCCGATTGGCTCGAGACCGAGGCCAACTGAGAAAAGAAAACAAGCAACTCAAAGCAATTATTCAGCGTGGTAGCAGCAGGACAGAACTGATCGGCAATTCACCGCCGATGCTGAACATTGCCAAGCTGATTGATCGCATCGCCCCCACCGACAAGCCAGTCTTAATCGCTGGAGAGAGTGGCACGGGCAAAGAAGTGGTCGCAAAAGTCATCCAACAGAAGAGCAGCTTGGCATCCGCCCCGTTTGTCACCGTTAACTGCGCAGCCTTGCCGGAGCAATTGGTTGAAAGCGAATTATTCGGCCATCAAAAAGGTGCGTTCACTGGCGCAACAGCCGAGAAACCCGGCCTGTTTGAGGTCGCTGATGGCGGGACACTATTTATCGACGAACTTGGCGAAATGCCGCTTGCACTGCAGCCAAAGCTCCTGCGTGTGCTCGAAGATGGATCGATGCGGCGAATCGGTTCCCACAAAGAACGACGAGTGAAGGTACGCATCATTGCGGCGACAAATCGTGATCTGGGAGATGACGTCAAAGCGGGCACGTTTCGCGAAGATCTGTTTTACCGCGTCAACGTGCTGCCGATCGATCTTCCGCCCCTACGTGCACGCGCCGGTGACATCGATTTACTGATCAACCATTTTCTGCCGGAGTCATGGCATGTTGATCCTGAGGCTCGCGCGATCATGAACAACTATGACTGGCCAGGAAATGTCCGTGAGCTGATCAACGTGACACAACGGGCGACCATCTTGGCGGACGATTATGAAATTACCGTCGACGATCTACCACAGGAACTCACGCATCGCTCGGCAGAAATCCAGGCTGTGGTGGCGAACCCCGTCAGTCCGCATGACGGCGTCAAGCTGGATGACATTCAAAGACTGCACGTCCTAGAAGTTCTGAATCAACAAAATGGAAACAAGGCTAAGACCGCGCGAGTACTCGGCATCCACCGTCGCAAACTCTACCGTTTGCTCGAACGCTTCGAATCGCAGAAGGCGGAATCTTAGCGGATCAAGTGCTCGATCAGCGTTCTCGGGATCGTCAACTTTGGCTGTTGGCTGACGAACTGCGCGCAGCTGATGGGCCGCCTCCGACACGCCATTTGTCGCTGCCGACCCGATCGCCGACCGCTGCGGAAGGAGAACGCATGCTTTTCGCAAGTAAGCACACCTTCTCTTAAATACCGAGAGGGCGTTTAAAAACCGAGAAATACCGAGGGGGGTGAGCGTCAGACACCGGTTTTTCTAGTGATCAACACTCTGGCTTGAGGAACAACCGATGCGACAGAATCCCCGCAATTTGTTGGCAAATTGAGGATTGCGGCGAATCTTTCGACAGGAATCGATGTGTCGTCACCGCCCAAATCGAGACTCAAACCAGCGGGGCGAAAGTGCGAGGCAACCCTAGTCGCTGCAAAGGCCATCTCCAAGCATGGCCTACCCGTTGGACGGGGGTGGTCGGTATCATCTGCAGGACGATTACACTTCTGGGCCACCGTTACTTTCTCGAGCCCGCGCCTGCCGCCTCGACTCCCTATGAAAACTGACGAACTCCGCGAAAAGTATCTCGAATTTTACGAATCCAAGGGCTGCGTGCGTCAACCCAGCGATGTCTTGGTACCGGTCTGGGACCCCTCGGTGTTGTTTACACCCGCCGGGATGAACCAGTTCAAAGATCACTTTCTGGGTAAGGTGAAGCTCGATTTCACTCGGGCCACGACCTGCCAAAAGTGCTTGCGTACCGGTGACATCGAGAATGTTGGACGCACCGCATTTCACCACACCTACTTTGAAATGCTGGGTAATTTCAGCTTTGGCGATTACTTCAAAGAGGAAGCAATCCTATGGGCCTGGGAATTTCTGACCGACCCAAAGTGGCTCGGCATCCCGGGCGAAAAACTGACGGCGACCGTCTATAAGGACGACGACGAGGCTTACAACATCTGGCATGACCAAGTAGGTCTTCCTGATTCACGCATCTCGCGGATGGATGAAGACGAGAATTTCTGGCCCGCTTCAGCACCTAGCCAAGGGCCCGACGGTGTCTGCGGTCCCTGCAGTGAAATCTATTACCACTTGGATGATGGCAGTGATGTCGAGATCTGGAATCTTGTCTTCACCCAATTCAACCGGATCGGTGATCCACCCAACAATCTGAATCCGCTACCCAGCAAGAACATCGATACCGGGATGGGACTAGAACGCACGGCAAGTGTCTTGCAAGGTGTTCCGACCAATTATCACATCGACAATTTATTTCCGATCGTCCAGGCTGCAGCGGATGTAACCAGCCAAGCCTATGAGTACGACAGTGACAACGGTCGGCGACTCCGACGGATCACGGACCACGCTCGAGCAAGTGTGTTCGCAATTCACGAGAACGTCTATCCAGGCAATAAAGATGCTCGTTACGTGATTCGGCGGTTGATCCGCCGCGCAGTATTGGATGGTTACCAAATGAATCTCCGCGAACCGTTTCTCCACAAGTTGGTGGATGCGGTCGCTGAGGCATCCAAAGTTCCTTACCCGGAATTGATGCAGACGACAAACCGCGTCAGCGAAGTGATCGAGACAGAGGAAAAAGCTTTTTTTGCCACGATTGATGGTGGCATGAAACGAATTGCCCAACTGTTTGAAGAAATGCGAGAAGAATCGGCAGTCATGGTTCCCGGTGACGCCGCCGCCGAAATGAACTCGACCTATGGTGTTCCACCAGAGTTATTGCAGACACTCAGCGCCGAACAAAACTTCACGTTTGATTGGCACGGTTATCGAAAAGCCATGGATCAGCACGCCATCGACAGTGGTGCGGGTCAACGAGAGCTATTCCAAACCGGACCGCTGGAAACACTCAAAGAGGCTCTCCGCGAAACACCGTTCCTGGGCTACGAAACCACAAACGCCACCGCAACCATCAAGGGCATCATCAATGGTGATGGAGCCAAAGGTGAAGATGGTGGAGAACTACTGAGTCAACTCAACCGACCCGCCGACACGATGGTCCGGTTAGTCTTAGATCGATCACCGTTCTACGGAGAATCGGGAGGTCAAGTTGGGGATACCGGCAAAATTTTCAACGACCAATTTGAATTCGAAGTGACCGATACGCAAAAGCATGCGGCACTGATTGTCCATCACGGAAAACTGGTCCGCGGCCAGATGCAAGAGGGCGAAAACTGCACCGCTCAAGTCGATGTTGATCATCGTGCGGCGCTGTGTCGCGCACACTCGGCAACCCATATCCTGCATCACGCCTTGCATCAAAATGTTGGACAGCATGCCGAACAACAAGGGAGTAAAGTTGAGGCCGATCGTCTGCGGTTTGACTTTACCAACCCCAAGGCGATCCCCGATGAAACGCTACTGCAAATCGAAAATGACGTGCAGACGATGATTGAGCAGAGCGAGTCGATCCAGTGGGATACCGTCACGCTCGCCGATGCGAGGCAAGCTGGCGCAATGATGCTGTTCGGTGAAAAGTACCCGGACCCTTGCCGAATGGTTTCGATGGGTAGCTTCAGTCGCGAATTATGTGGCGGGACTCACCTGACCAACACCAGCCAAGTCGAATCCTTTGAAGTCGTCGTCGAAGAAAGTGTCTCGACGGGAACTCGACGAATTGAAGCGCTGACTGGCCAACGTGCTGCGGAACATCGCGCACAAACCCACCGCATGCTAGATAAGATCGCCGACAACTTAGGTTGCGATCCAAAGCAAGCACTCGCCGCAGCGGTCGCCTTGATGGAAGAAGTTCGCAAATTGAAAAAGGAAATCGCTGCGGGCAAGCCGGGTGAACACGACAGCAAGTTCGCATTTAGCGGCGAAGGACCAACCACCGACCTCAGCAATTACCAATCGGTCCGTGCCGCGGTGCGCGAACTGACTCGGCGTTTAAATGTCGCCATCCACGATATCGTGCAACGCATTCAATCACTACTGTCCGACCGCGAACGGCTTGTTCAGGAATTAAAAGCTGCGACCGCAGGTGGCAACATTTCTGCCGCCGATTTGATCGAAGCGGGTGAGTCGGTTCAGGGTGCAAAATTGATCGTCGCCGAAACTCCCGGCGCCAATCCAAACGTGATGCGGGGTTGGATTGACCAAATTCGCAAGAAAAGTGACGTCCCGACGGCTGTTTTGCTAGCAGCCGTTCAGGGAGAAAAAGTGCTGCTTGTTGGCGGCTTGAGCAAAGCATTGGTCGACCAAGGGCTAAAGGCCGGCGACTGGGTCGGGGCAGCAGCCCGGGCGGTCGGCGGTGGTGGTGGTGGACGGCCTGACATGGCACAGGCCGGGGGCAAAGACCCAAGCCAATTACCAGCCGCGCTCGAAGCAGCCAAAGAATCGATGCGAGAGCAACTGAGCTCTCGCTCATAGCCGGGACGAGCCCGAGAACCCACGCAGTGGCACTCACTAAGGTGCGAACCATCGAGCGTTCGCAGCGGGAATTGTTGCACGCTCTGGTCGTGAAACACACGATTCCTAGCTCCTCCTTCGCCGCCAGACTGCCCAAGCTAGCGGTTCTAACCTGATTGAGCTGGTCCATGCTGATTTAGCGGGGCCATGTTGAATGACCGGGGCAACTGGCTCGGCATTGCAAATCAACGTTGACAAGCCGATGTGGCGACTGCTAATGCAGAAATACGCTGATGTGGAAGATCCACACTCATTCAGAATAACCCTGCTAGACCATTGATCCACTTTGGAGTTTCATCGTTGGTGAACGCTTTGCGGGAAACGTTCACTGGCCGCCCATTGGGTCGGAGATTAAATCATTTGACACGACGATTCCTGGGTCAATCGTCGCGTTGAGTGACTTCACGTTGAAACTTCACTGCGCATCAGGGTGCTGCCTCGGTAGCACCCTGATGCCAGGATCCACCTTTAAACACGACGGTCAGACCAACGCCGGCTTAACCGCTGCTGGTGAATCCGGATCGTTGGAGCAGTCGTCGAGATGGCACCCAATGATGATGTCGAAGAGCTAGAAGTGCAGTCGAACACGAAGAGAGCCAAATCAACTTCGATGGATCAGCATGATTCCGGCCCGGAAGGACTTGCGGATGTGTTGCCTGCCGGCGAGGAGAAACTGCCGCCCTCTAGCTTCACGCTTCGCCGACGGCGTCGTTACCGACTCATCGCAATTGCATCATTGCTGGCCGTCACTTTCATTGCGATTGCGTATTGGGCCGCAAGCGTTTCGAACGTTGAGCGTCGCAACAATGAAATTCCAACCATTGTTTCGAGCGTCTTGTTCGAGCGAACCTGCGATCAGATTCGCCAAGAAGCGCGGACCTCGTTACATATCCAGAACTTCCCCGTCACGGACGAAATGGTCTCGAACATCAGCGACCTGCAACAACTCTCAAAGCTGGTCTTTGACAAGGGTGCAGTCACGGACAAGTCGATGGAAATCATCGCATCGCTACCTGATCTGCAACATCTGCGACTTCGCCTGAGCCCAATTACCGACGATGGATTGCGAACGCTTTCCAAGTCAGAAAGCTTGTGGTTTTTAAACCTTCCCCACAGCGAAGTGACTGCCGCAGGAGTCGCCGAACTGCAAAGCATTCGAAGTTTGAGACAACTGAGACTCGGCTCGCCGAATTTAGGGAATGAAGTCACGCGCGAGATCGCCAAATTTCCTTCGCTCCGAGGCATCCATTTGATCGGTGTCCCTGTCACGGATGAAGGGCTAAAAACCTTAGCGGAAATGCCCTATCTGGAAACGTTGTATCTCGACGATTCAGCGGTCACCCAGGCTGGCTGGGATTGGTTATTTCGCGAGCACTCAAACTTGCATGTGCACGTCAACCAAAACCACCTCGATCGGGATCCCAAGCGACATCGGCACCATTAACGCCATCCTCTTTTTAGTTGACCTGGCTGCCTGCAAAAGTGGCTGCCTGCAAGAGTGGCTGCAAATCTGAAGCGATGGGTTACAATTTTGGCTGGTTTCGATGACTTGCCTTAATGATGAGAAAGCAAACATGCCTGCGGTACTTGCGATTGCGGCGCACCCGGACGACATCGAGTTCTTTTTTGCCGGCACGATGCTGCAACTCGGCCGTCGCGGATGGGACATCCATTACGTGAATTTGTGTGATGGTTCACGCGGCAGCACAACGATGGATCAACAGCAATGCGCTGCCACGAGACTGCAGGAAGCAAAGCAGGCCTGCGAAGTATTGGGCGCTAAGTTCTATGATCCAATTTACGCGGACATGGAAGCAGCCTACACGACGGAAAATCTGAAAAAGGTCACCGCGATCGTACGAATGGCGCGTCCCTCTATTCTTTTGGCTCATTCCCCAGTGGATTACATGGAGGATCATGAAATCGCTTGTCGCTTAGCGGTTAGCGCTGCGTTTAGTCATGGAATGCCCAACTTGAAAAGCGACCCTCCCGTGGATGTCTTCATGGATCCGGTTCGTGTTTATCATGCCCAACCGGTCGGCAACACATCACCGCTCGGGGATCCAGTGATCCCACACTTCTACGTGGATAACAGCGATGTCATCGACGAAAAAGTCAAGTCGTTGGCCTGCCACGCCAGCCAAAAGCAATGGCTCGATGAAAGCCAGGGACAAGACAGCTATCTTGAAACTTGTCGCCAACTGTCGCGGGAGATGGGTCAACAAAGCGGACGCTATGAATACGCCGAGGGATGGCGAATGCATTCGCATTGGGGATTCTGCGGACCTGATCATGATCCCCTTCGCGAAGCGCTTGCCGACATCTTGGTAGAGAGTACCGGCAGCAGCAAAACCGCCTAGCTACACGAAACGGCGAACCACAACATTTGATCACATTGCCGTCAAAGGTCGTGATCGACCAACTTGCCGTCAAGCAGCTTGCGGATCATCCGGTCCAATCTAAACCCTCGTGAAGCTTGTTCAGATTTTTCGCTTCACCGGTGGTCACGACCAGCATATCTTCTACTCGGACTCCGCCATCAAGACGGCCGTAGAGTCCCGGCTCAATCGTGAAGACTTCACCCTCGAGCAACTCACCACCGTTATGGTCGAGCAAAATGGGTTCATGAACATCCAATCCGATGCCATGGCCCGTCCCATGCTGAATACTCGGCTCGTCCGTCAACTGCCCACGAGAGAGTGGAAACCCATGTTCTTTTAGCGTGGCATCGGAAGCACAGTGCACAGCATCCGCTGTATTTCCGGCCCGCAGTTCGGCGGTGGCGGCCGCTTTGGCAGCGACGACCGCCGCATGCATTTTCTTGACCGTTTCACTCGGTTCTCCGTGAACCACTGTCCGTGTGCAGTCACCCCAATAACGAGTCGAATCATCCCGTGGGAAGAGATCGATGATCACTGGGACGCCGGTACGCAGCGGACCCTGACCGCGATGATGACAATCAGCGACCTCGGGTGCGGTCGCAACGATCGCACCGTGCCCCATGCTATATCCGCGTTGAATGAATTCGATGGTGGCAAGTGAATGCACGCGTTCACTGGTCAACACTTCACCCTCATGCACCAAACTGCCATCATCGGCGACAGAACAACGGGCAACAGTCTCACACATCTTCCTCATGACCTCCTCGGTCACTTGCTGAGATTGGGCGAGCCAATCGATTTCTTGATGATTTTTCTGGCGTCGATCGAGAACTCCGAGATCTGAATCGTATCGAATTTCGATTTCCGCTTGCTCGATGTGCCAGGCGTAAACGTAAGGCAAAGAACGATCGGCAAATACTTGCTCGACCTTCGCTGCCCGCAGCAACTGAGCAGCGGCCTCAGCGGTCGCCGTTTCTCGATCAGGGCTCAAGCCAGCCGGAGGAGAATGTTCCGCAGGAGTCGTCACGTCGTCCGCGTGCCCAACTTGTTGGACCCGATCCATTTCAATGTCACGAACCAACGCGATGCGTCGCGTATCGAGTTCGATCCAAGCCGCTGGATCCCCTAGCGGAACGCCGATCCGTCGAAACAGAGATGCATTCTTATCAGGAAAGCCAGCCATGATGCGCGCTATGTCTGGAGCATGTTTCATCGCAATGGAATCCGATCAAGCAAAAGGAAAGAAAACGGCAAATAACATCGTGAACAGCAGTGCGGAAAAGCCTAAACAAATACTCATCGGGGAAACAACTCGCAATCCTTCTGCTTCGGTCATTCCGCTCATCCGTGTGATCACCCAAAACGCGCTGTCGGTCATCCAAGAGACTGGCTTGCTGCCAGCCCCAATGGCCATCGCCAAGTAAACCGGATGAAACGGCAACGTCTCCGGCTGGGCAAACCCCTGCAATACCCCGGCAGCAGTGATCATCGCCACCGTCGCCGAACCTTGCAATGTCCGAATACTGGCGGTGACAACAAATGCTAAAGGTAAAATCATGATCCCCGGAACACCTTGGGTGAGTGCCCCGACCGCTTGCTCAATCCCTGCTTGCCGCAGCATGGCACCAAACGCGCCCCCGGCGGCTGTGATCAGAATAATATTGCCGCCAGCAGCAAGCGAACGACTGACCACCGATGAACGCTTCGAGTCCGGGCAATACTTTTTCAGCATTAAAGCGAAGACCACCCCAATGCCCAACGCAATGTTCTTGTCCCCCAAAGAAGCCAAAACATCAACAACGCGGCTGGAGGAGAGGGTTCCCGATTCCATCATGAAACGAATCGCCGAGCCGAGGCCAATCAAAAGCACGGGCAAAGCGATCGGAAGCAGTGCGGCAAACAGCGATGGGCTGGTCCCGATCGGGTTGGAATCGGGTGCTGCGAATGGCTCGCCACCAGTCATCCGATCCTCAGAATCAGCCCGTTGATTGGCTCCCTCAGATCCAGCTCCCTCAGATCCAGCCCCCTCAGACTTAGGCTCAGCTTCTTCTTCACCCAAAGGTCGTAAGGGCACATCGACCATCCGATTGATCAGGCGGGCAGCTGCCAGTGACAACACACTACTGCACCCCCCAATCACAAGGCCGGCCAGCATCATGGTGGCGATATCGACCCCAATAATTCCAGCCACGAGCAAAGGGCCTGGTGTGGGCGGCACCAGGGAGTGGGCAATCGAACCACCAGCCAGGATGGCGAGAATGAAAAGCACGTAATCTTTTCCCAGCCGCTGCCGCAACGAGCGGGCCAACGGGACCATTAGATAAAAGACCGTATCAAAGAAGACGGGAATCCCGAGAATAAACGAACTGGCTGCCAACGCTTCAGGCGCGCGCTTCGGACCGGTCAGTTTCAACATCCTGTCGACGATCACCGCCGCTCCGCCCGATTCGAGCAAACATTGGCCGATGACGCTGGCCAACGCGATCAATATGCCGATTTTTCCAGCGGTCTGACCAAAGGCGGTCGTCAGTCGCACCACGGGGGATTGGCCATTCAATTTCTCAGCCTGCTCGACCGATATTTTGTCATTCTCGAGTTGATACTGCGTATACCGTTCGACCGCACCGCGGCCGCTGATGGCCGCGACGAGTAAACCTGCCAGCAATAGCGTCAGAAAAGCATGCAGCCTCAGTACAAGAATGCACCCCAGGACAACTGCGACAGAAAGAGCAACAACCAGCCAAATATTCATACCACGGAGTCCAAAATTGACCCAAATCCCGGCCGCTCAGCACGGGTAAGCCGTCCAAGATAAGGGGAAAACGGCGGTCACTCCACACTGGAGGCGGAAATCCAGTACCCTAGCGGGCCGCTGTGGAGGAGAGGATTCCGCCAATTAAAAGCCGCTCCCGTTGCTTTTTCCCACGCTTCGACAACGGCCAAAGGCAAGGTAAAGTTATGTCTTGCCACGCCCGGCGGTTTAACCCTCGTTAAATAACTTGACAAAAGCACGCAAGATGAGCACGTCCGCCACTAACGCCGAATCGTTCTTCCTCCGCCACGAGTTCGCGATCCGTCGAATGCACTCGTTGCTGGGGATTGTCCCGCTCGGCCTTTACATGGTGATCCACCTGACGACGAACGCGAGCTTGTTGAACGCTCCAGAAACGTTCCAGCGAGCCGTGTTTATGATTCACAGCCCAGGCAAATTGCTGCCGTTGATCGAATGGGGATTCATATTCGCTCCACTCGTTTTTCACGCTGGCCTGGGAGTCTGGATCTCCAAAACAGGAAAGCTTAATTCCCAACAATACCGGTACGCGAGCAACCGGCGATACACTTGGCAGCGAGTGACTGGGATCATCGCGCTGGTCTACTTATTCTTCCATATTCTCCACCTGCACGGTTGGTTTCACGCCGATTTCTGGTTGGCAATTGTTCGTCCGGTCGGATTCGGTTCTTTTCGCCCTTACAACGCGGCCAGTTCACTTGTGGCGGCGATGCAGGGTTTCGTTTGGCCGACGTTTTACCTCGTCGGCGTGTTGGCTTGCGTTTATCATCTCGCGAACGGTTTGTGGACCTCAGGGATAACGTGGGGCCTCTGGATTTCGCCAACGGCACAGGCTCGGGCAACGAAAATCTGTACCGCAATTGGGATCGGCCTAGCCGTCGTCGGCGTCTCCGCTTGGTGGGCTGCGGTTTCCCCGGGCGAAAAAGAGATCATCGAATGGCGGCAGGTTGAAGATCGCATGTACGAGGTCGGCGTCGAAGCCGGAATTGTCGCTGAGGACGAGCACAAACGGTACGAGGAACAGGACATGGGCGAACTTCCCGCATCCTAGTAAATCAACGATCAGAAACCAAAAAGAGTTGTCTGGGACGCTAAAGTGTTTCGGGCGATGACACAAAAAACTCAACCTACTCGACGGTAAAACTGAAATGGCACAACAACGCGTCGTCGTCGTCGGTGGTGGCCTGGCTGGATTGGCCTCCACCATGAAATTGGCAGAACTCGGCGTTCACGTCGATTTGATCAGTCTCACGCCGGTCAAACGCTCACATAGCGTTTGCGCGCAGGGCGGTATCAACAGCGTCAACGACCAAACCCGGCAGTTTGGTGACAACGAGTGGTTGCATTTCGACGATACCGTCTATGGCGGTGATTTTTTAAATCACCAACCACCCGTCAAGGAAATGGCCTACTGGGCGCCGAAGGTAATCGACCTGATGGATCGATTGGGCGTGCCGTTCAATCGCACCGGCGAAGGTTTTATCGACCGCCGGCGCTTCGGGGGAACTCTCTACAAGCGAACCGCGTTCGCAGGCGCCACCACGGGTCAACAATTGCTGTATGCCCTCGACGAACAAGTGCGGCGGCGTGAAGCAGAGGGGATGGTGACCAAGCATGAGTTCTGGGACTTCCTTGGGCCGATGCAGGATGAATCGGGACGATGCCGAGGCGTCATCGCCCAGGATATGGTCTCGATGAAAATCAAAGCATTTCCTGCCGATGCGACCGTCGTCGCGACCGGTGGCTGCGGTTTAGTTTACGGGCGAAGCACGATGAGCGTGTTCTGCACCGGCAGCGCTGTCAGTCGGTGTTACCAAGCAGGCGCGAAATACGGAAACGGCGAGTTCATCCAGGTCCATCCAACTGCGATCCCGGGCAGTGACAAGCTGCGTTTGATGAGCGAGTCCGCCCGCGGTGAGGGTGGCCGGGTTTGGGTTCCCCGTCAACCGCAAGACGCCCGCACACCAAGGGATATCCCTCAAGAAGAACGCTACTACTTCCTCGAGGACCGTTATCCCGAGTATGGCAACCTCGTGCCACGGGACATCGCTACACGCGAGATTTTTGATATCTGCGTAAATGATGGGTTGAGTATCGAAAGCGATCGGATGAGCGTCTACCTTGACCTAACGCACATCCCGAAAACCGAACTGGACCGCAAACTAGGTGGAATTCTTGACATCTATGAGAAATTCCAGGGTGTCGATCCTCGTGTCGAACCAATGCGTATTTTCCCAGCTGTCCATTACAGCATGGGCGGATTATGGGCTGACTATGTCAAAAGTAGTGAAGGTGGCCTCGAGGCTGGTGCACCACGGAACCACATGACCAACATCGAAGGCTTGTACGCCATCGGTGAGTGCGATTACCACTATCACGGAGCGAACCGACTGGGTGCCAATTCGTTGCTCTCCTGCATCTTCACTGGTCTGTTCACAGGGCCATCGATCGTCAATTACGCCTCCAGCCAATCATCGGGGCATGACGACGTTTCGAGTGCCATCCAAGAATCAGCCATCCAAACGCAGCAGCAAAGGCACGACAAACTGCTCAAGGGTGATTCGGGCTCTGGTGAAAACCCCTATTTGATTCACCAGGAACTGGGCGACCTGATGACGCGTGTGGCGACGGTTGTTCGCAGAAACGATCAGCTCAGCGATGCTGTCGGAAAAGTACAAGAACTCCACCAGAGAGCGATGCGAGTGAGCTTAAGCGATACGGGAAATTGGTCGAATCAGAACGTCATCTTCGCGAAATCACTGCAAGATATGTTTCCGGTCGCTAAAACGATCTTGCAAGGTGCCCTGCAGCGAGATGAGTGCCGCGGCGCTCACTTCAAACCTGAGTTCCAAAAGACCTCGCTCACCTCTGAGGAACCGGCCGAACGCCGACGAGAAGCGGAGGTTTGGTGTGACGAATTCGAGAAGAACAATGAGAAGTTCCTGAAAAGCACCATCGCGGGCTGGAATCCCGATAATTCAATGCCCGATATTACTTACGAAGAGGTGGATACTTCCCTGATCCCGCCGAGACCCCGCCTGTATGGATTAGTGGGTGGCGAGGTAATCGAAGAAGTTTGGAAGGAACGAGCCGAAGCCGCAAAGACCGCCGAACCTGTTCCTAACTGAAGTTGCTAAACCGTACCCTGTTACTACTCACCATTCAGCCATCGCAGCAGGACTGACCGATGATCGCCTTGGACCCAGAATCAGCGAAACGACCAGAGTTCATTAAGGTCCGTATCCGTCGCCAAGACGCGCCCGGGCAAGAACCATACTGGGAATTGCACCAAATCCCTTATGAACCTGAACTCAACGTGATCAGTGTGCTGCAGCGGATTGCCGCCCAAGCAAAAACACTCGACGGCAAGGCAGTGCCACCTGTGGCATGGGATTGCGGTTGTTTGGAAGAAGTATGCGGAAGCTGCACAATGCAGATCAACGGCCGCGTCCGTCAAAGTTGCAGCGCCTTGGTGGATCGATTGCTCGAAGATAACGACGACGAAATCGTGCTCGAGCCCATGAGCAAGTTTCCTGTCGTTCGCGATTTGGTCGTCGATCGCCAGCGACTGTTTCGTAGTCTGAAACGCGTCAAAGCTTGGGTCCCCGTCGATAGCTATTACGATATGGGGCCAGGTGAGCGTCAACTGCGGGCCAAACAAGAACAGAACTATCCGCTGAGTGAATGCATGAGTTGTGGATGCTGCGTAGAAGCGTGTCCGCAATACACCAAGATCGAGCTGAAGCAAAAGGACGGCGAGTCGGACGAGGCATTTGAGGCTCGCAAGAACGAAGCTTTCGACGAAGCGTTCGTGGGACCGAACGCGATTTCACAAGCGATGTTGTTCAACAACCACCCGACCGGAAAAGCATTGGCTTCTGAAAGAATGGATGCGTTGACTGGAGCAGGCGGCATTCAAGCATGTGGTAACGCTCAAAACTGCGTGGCGGTTTGCCCGAAGGAAATTCCGCTGACGACATCAATCGCCCGCGCCGGGAGAGCGGCGACCGTGCACGTCATCAAGAAATGGTTTGAAAAGTAGGCATCACACAGGGCGAAGTCGAACCGCGTTTGCACGACAGCGTTTTAGAACACAGCGTTTCAGAACACAGCGTTTCAGAACACAGCGTTCAGAGACACAGCGTTCTGCCCCCATCGTTCAGAGACACAGCGGGCAAATGCAGCAATCCGGTTGGCAACTATCCGGCCTGGTGGCAGGTATTCGGATAATCTTCCGACTGAGCCTATCGGCGGCCAGGCTGCTTAGGGCGATAAGATCGGCGTACTGTGTACCATCAGTTTTTTATGCTCGCGGACGACGCGTTTGAAATCATGCTCGCCAACCGGCTTGGTCATGAAGTCCGAAACCTGCATTTCTCGGCAACGCTCTCGCAGGGTGTCATCCTGTGAAGCGGTCAAGACCACCGAGGTCGGTCGGGTGTCGGGATTCCGTCCGGAGAGTGCCTCCAGGACTTCCAGGCCACTTCCATCAGGCAACATCAGGTCGAGCAAGATCAAATCTGGCTTGGGTGCTCGAGCAAAGATGCCCTCACAATCTAGAAACATCATCGCTTCACGGACGGTACGGACCAAAGTCAATCGGTGATAGACCTGGCTTCTTCGCAGCGCGTAGATGGTGACGCGGGCATCAGTCAAGCCATCCTCCACCAACAGAATCTCCATTGGCCTCGTTTTGGACTCACCTATCACGATACGCAACCCTTCATGAGTGATACATCTTAGTGACACATTTCATGCGTCACCCTCAACCGGACGACTGTTCAAAATAAACGAAAGCTGCGTTCAATCAATTCATTTTCCGCTCGCTCATGCTCGCGGAGCCTAAACTCAAACTCGCAAGCACTCTCAACGAGTACACGCAGTTGCCGCGGTTCGACCCCTCGATACTGGAGCTCCTCCGCCTGTTCAGCCAAATCACTCAGATGCATATACAGCATCCCATGATGAGCATGAACCTCCACCGCCATCTCGCCCAAAAAACCATCAGCATGACTCGGCACCACCATGTACCCGTAGCACTCCTCCAATGAGAACTGCAAGGCTAGTTGCTCTCGCAGTTGGTCAAGTAGGCGAGTCAGATTTCGACACAATCGAGCGGGCGAATCATCGGTCTCACAAACGTGCCGAAGCCGATCGATTGTTTCATAGAACTCAGGGTTGCTGTCTTTGATCTCCCGAAGAAAAGCAGCATTGACCACGATTGTCGATTTCGTCGTAACAACCATAGCAGCCAGCCTCCTAAATGCGGATTGCCGAACAGATCAACTCTTCGGCACCCCTGATTCTCTCCGTCTTGGAATAGCGAGTCAAGTTTTTTCGCGATTCCACGGGAACTGCAGCTTCAAAAAGAAAAATTAAGGACGTTTTATCGGCGTAATAGCCCGTATTTCACAATGCACCACAGAGCTGATACGCCATCTTTCCAGCCAATCTTTTTGCCCTCGTCATACCATCGATGCCGATATCGGATCGGGCGTTCGGTAAACCGCAAACCCCGCCTTGCCCACCTCGCAGTTAACTCGATCTCAATTCCAAACCGCGATTCGCGTAAATCATCTTTGATTGCATCAAAGTGCGTACGCCACGCCATCTTGTAGCAAGTCTCAACATCACTGAGCCGTATTCCGATCGCAATACTTGCAATCAACGTGATGAAACCGTTTACCGTTTGATGCCACCATGGAGAGAGTTGACGATCGTAATGGCCATAACGCGTGCCGTAAGCAACATCTGCTTCACCAGCAAGCAACGGTTGCATTAGATAGCGAAAGTCGGTTGGATCGTATTCCTGATCAGCATCCTGAATCACAACGATATCGCCACGGGCCTCTGTCAACCCAGTGCGAATCGCCGCACCTTTCCCACGGTTGGCTGGGTGGACAAGCGCAACGGTGTCCTGTTCGCCCGAATAGGATTGAATTGCTTCGGCAGTACCATCGGTACTACCATCGTCGACCAAGATAATCTGCATCGGCAAACCCATCTCGCGAAGACGCGTAACGACAATACCAATCGTGTCGCGCTCGTTGAAAACTGGAACAATGACGGTCAATTTGAATCCGGCGGGAAGGCGATAGATTGCCAGTTTTCTGCAAGCTGATTTCCCGAGCAGCTTTGTCATCTCATCAACGTAAGCATCCGTCCATGCTCGCGAAGAATCCTCTGTCTCTTCGGGTGAATCGGAATCACTGTTGGTCTCTCTGCCGTCAACCATCTCAGTTATCTTCAACCTGCGTTCTTGAGGCGATTTTTTGTCTGCTTACAGGACGCGATTATCGAAACCAGCACACGGTGTCAACACTTCCATCAAGTACGCGAGTCAATTTTTCGAGACCAAAAAAACTTTACTACAACTGAGCTTGTATTTCACTAGGTTTCGATTCACCAACCCAACGAAATAGAAAACTTAGGCGAACAAGTTAGTTGACAACGGGAAACTTTACCGCCACATTCATGAAGCACTGATGAAGACTTAAGCATGTACGTCGAGGCGACGCGGCATGAGTTGTTAGCTTCACTAATCGTTATCTAATCTTGGGAGTGTGCTAAACGGTTTTCGCCTGGAATTCATCAGCTTGACCTCCAGCGGACACCACCCGTACTCCGATCCGTTTTGATTTTGACTGAGCCAATCATTCTCACGCTCATTTTCCCGCGTGAGGTCGTTGAGAAACCCGTTCAAACCCTTCACATCGAAGAAACATTTGAAGCTGAAATTTCGGCAACTACGAACCACCGGTCTTAAAACGACTTGATAGACCTTTGGAGTATCGCACAGGAGGCGATTCATCGTTTTGGGAGTTGGCACTGACGGACCGAGCTAGTGAACTTCGTGTTCACCGACACGGACGTCACTCCCTATTTCTGCATGCGTTATCCATACGCCCTGCAAGCGACCTCGTTGGAATGAATCCCGACTTCGCTTTGCGGGTGCAGCGATCAGACCGACCCAGCGGGAGGCTGGGCCGGTTTTTTTCTGTCGCTTTACGTGCTTACTCGACTGCCTGCTTACTCGACCACGTATCAACCAATCTCGCTTGGTGTCCATCAACGCCAACGGGCCGCTGGCAAAACACGCCAGCAATAGAAGGTCAACTCCGCATGAAAGGCCGAAGGTTTAGCCTGTAACTGCGTCAATGTTCTTTTAAATCCAGCACTGATTTCCGGAAACCCAATCGCGTCGAGGGGAGAGCGAGGACTACAATCTAGGATCAGCAGCACGAGGGCTGAAAATATCGTTGCGGCAAATACGCACCCGCTTCGCGAAAACATGATCATGGCCCCACCAAAGCAGCCATGGTCTGGCCCAATAAAACGAGCGTTAAGATCCAACGTGAGACCCAATGGAAGGGTCACCAGAGGATGAGGAGAAATCCATGCAATCAACCACCCGGTACGAACCCTATCCAACCCTCAATCAAAAGGGCTCACTCGATCAGGGCGTCGATCCGAAATTACTGGACCGGTACGAACATCTAACGTCCCGTGCTAAGGTCAGCTGGACCGGCCATCACCACATGCTGCGACTGCTAGGCCGCGGTGGTCAAGGCGAAGTGTATCTAACAGAGCACCGCGGGACGGATGGCTTTACAGTTCCTGTCGCAATGAAGATTTTTTCACCTGAGCGGTATACGGGACCGAAAGCGTACAACGAAGCGATGCGTCGGGTCGCGTCAATCGCTGCCCGGGTCGCTTTGATCCAGCACGACAATCTACTGGATGTCCAAAATTTCTTTGAACGTGATCGCATCCGCATCATGATGATGGAGTGGGTGGATGGCTACGATTTGCGGCAACTTACATCACCCAAATGTCTAGAGCTGTTGCACGGTCGCGTCAGCAGTCGTCGATGGCGGTACATCAACGAAGTCATCCTCACCAATGGCCCAGCGCAATGCCGCTTCAAAGCGGGTGTCGCAGTTGCGATCGTCCGCGAATGCCTTGCCGCTCTCGCTGCACTGCATCGCGAAGGCATCGTCCACGGCGACATTAAACCAGCCAACATCATGCTGAAGCGGAGCGGACATGCCAAAGTGATTGATATGGGGTCGGCCATTGACTATCGAAATCCGCCCCATGATCGCGAATGCACACCAGTCTATGCGGCGCCCGAAGTGCTGGAGGATCGTGTTTGCACTCCGCGCAGCGACTTGGCAAGTGTTGGCTACGTACTGATTGAATTGCTGAGCGGATTAAATCCATTCAGCGGCAAGACGAAGCTGCGCGATTTATTGCAGGCGAAACGGGAACTGCCGATGCAACTCACAAAAATCTTGCCGCCCGAGGTCGTGCGGAATGAACTGTTGGTTAATTTCTTGCTGGGATTGATCGCTCCTGATCCCAATCGTCGATTCCCAAGTGCTGAAGCGGCCGAACATGTTGATCAAGGTGCCGCCGCATTCCATCGACAACTGGTCCTCGGCAACATGGCAACCGAGTATGACAATGACATTCGCGTGTGGCTGGAAGAACTACGACGACTAGAATCCGACCTAGACATGGTGGATCAAATTCCAACGGGAACGGAATCAAGCGTCGGTGATTGGGACGCAGAACTAAGTGGACTCGATTCGGAATGAATGAACAGCATCTTGAAGTGGCTATCCAAGCGGCGAAGGCAGGAGCAGAAGAACTCATGTCGCGCCGCGTCAATCGTGTGGTTCGCGAAAAAGCCGACAAGGATTTGGTGACTGATGCTGACCTAGCTTCCCAATACGCCATTCGAAAAATTCTTTTGGATGCATTCGATGCCTATGCGTTTGTGGGTGAAGAGGAAGGTGAGAATGACCCGCCAACCGCCGTACGCCGGGGAGACCCGGATGCCCCGCCTTGCTGGGTCGTCGATCCTCTGGATGGGACCGTCAATTACGTTCACCGACTGCAATCGTTCGCCGTTTCAATCGCTCTTCACGCCGCCGGCAAAATGCGACTCGGCGTGATCTACGACCCCGTCTGCGACGAATTGTTCACCGCTATCGATGGGGGTGAAGCTCAATGCAACGGACAGCCGATCCAAACCAGCGACTGCTCCAAGCTTCACGACGCGTTAGTCACGTGCAGCTTTCCAGCCGGTGTTCAGGGCACAGACCCTGAAGTCGAGCGGTTCATTCGCGTATTGGAAAAAAGCCAATCTGTGCGAAGGCTTGGATCGTGCGCCTTGAACATGTGCTATGTCGCCGCTGGCAGACTGGATGCCTATTGGGCGACAAGCGTTTCCGCTTGGGACAGCGCTGCCGGAATCGTCATTGCTCGGCAAGCAGGCGCCCAATTAACCAGCGATCAAGGTTCAACTCTCGATCCATGGAAACCCAAATTCTGTGTCAGCGCCAACGCGACTCTACACGAAGAGATGGTTGACTTACTGAACTACAATAGCACTGAAACTTAAAGCGATCGTGCCACTGCGTTGCCAAGCGCTCGTCGAGCTACTCCGAATAAAAATTGTAGCTCGGGTTGTGAGGATCGAAATCTTCGTCGGTCAGGCCAACGTTGACCTTCAAATTGAGATAGTTGTATTCCTCGATCACTTCCGGTGCGGCTTCTGGTTGTCTCGGCCAATCGTAAGCGATGTAGCGAATCGGCAGATTCACTGCGTCATCGATGAAAACCTGAGCTTGGTAGAACTCGAGTTCAGGCATCGGTTTTGGCTGCGTCACTTGCAGAACGGTGCAAACACGATTTTGGACTTTTGCGTTCTTTCGAAAGTCACAACTCACGTTGGGAACTCGCTTCGCTTGCTCTCCACGCTCGATAAGCTTGACGATAAGGTTTTCTACTCCAATTTCGGTCAAGGGATACCGTTGGCCACGCATCGCCAACATGCCATCGGGCGGAAGTGACACTGTCGGTAGAAACTTACCTTTCAACCCACCCTCGTGCGCAACCATCTTTCCATCATTCTGCCCTTCCACATAAATCACCTCCCGTCCCTTCACGGTCGAGGGCTTCAAGAAGTGCAGATAAACGCTGAGAGGTTGAACCAGTTTCCCGTCAACAACCTTGCGATTACGAATCTTGGCGTACATGAATTCATGAGCACTCAATTCGCCATCAACCCGCTCTCGCTTCACCAACAGTGCGGTGTAGTCACTGACTGACTCACGGCAAGACGCCAAACCACCGCGAGCGATGCTCAACGCACGATCCAGTGGGTTGGCTGGCGTCGGCTCCAAGCTCGCAGCCGCGTTCGCAACGCGGTGAATCGGTTCCACCAACTGAGGCTGTTGGCCGCAGGCCTGCCTCGTCCCAGCGAGGGTCGCAAGGGATCCCAGGACAAATTGGCGACGTTTCATATTTCCATTCCGTTGCGATAGGACAGCAAAAGACAGAGCCCAGACTTCCTATCTATCTATCGCCGATTGCCCGCCAGAAACTGATCTCTTCCAGCATTGCACCGAGTACCGATTCAACCGATTCATTCCGAAGTGGTCTCGGGATCCCTGACGTTGCGACGATAGACGGCCAAGTCACCGTAAATCCATAGCAATTTTGAATCTGGAACCTCATTTACTTCGAGCGAGTCAGAACGAGAAACCCATGCTGAATCCACCGCACATTGATTAGTTTCCACCTCGAATCGAGTTTTTTCGCTGACATCGCAATCGGTTTTGATGGCGATAGGACCACCGGATGCCGATTGAGACCAAGCGGGAGAACCCGCAATGCGAACCCAAGCCACCTACTTTCACAAGCCACCTACTTTCACATTGGTGTCCCGTGCCCGCTCGAATCCTGCTGTGGTCCATCGCCGTCGCCTTAGGAGCTCCAGCTGGACTCCAGGCCCAAGCTGTCTCAGGCTGGGCCGAGTCATCCCGCACGATCAGCCAAGTCCCTGACCCGGTTCGAAGAACTCCCGCCCGGCAAGGCAAGACGACTCCGCGTGAGAACACGGCTCCGCTAGTCGTTGCGGAATCGCAATCCAACACGGTGAATTACAGGCTCGCCAATCAGCATACGCCTGGGGGCGAAATTCACGCCCCGACCGTGATCAACGGTCAGCCGATGCGCATGCAGAGCAATCCGCAATTACAGCCGCATCAACTGTTGGTTCC
>JARGNK010000125.1:0-9249 GCA_029213145.1 Rubripirellula sp.
CCGAATGGATTGGCCCCCACTCCCAGACTATGGATGCATTGTTCGTTGGCCCGAGGATGGTCAGGGTTTTATTCACCCAGACGATGTTCCGGTCGCCACCCGCTGTTTTCCGAGCGAACGGGTCTTTCGCAGGGATCTGTTCGACGGCGTTTATTACCACTACAGCTATGGGTCGCTTCGTTTTCGGTTGCGGCCGTCGATGTGGCTGAAGGTCGCGGGGGAAGGGATCGACATTGGTGATCAAGTCGAGACGATTGGCCTGGGAATGGAGCGAGAGCTCTTCGTCGCTCGCGTCAAAGGAATGTATTTTGTGCGTCAGAAGGGGCGGATTCTGTATCGACTGACTCGATCTGACAATCTGGTTCCGGGGTTGTTCGCCTCCCATCAACTGAGATTGATTACCGATAAAACGAATCTTCGCCCCGGCGATACGGAGTACCCGGAACCGAAGTCGATTGGTTCTCGGGAGCCGCTCTCGAATTGGGAATCGCTCGACGATCCCGAGCCTGGCTGATCGAGCAAGGTCTGGCTGGGAGCTGACCAGTCGTGCGATTGCCCATCGGACTATTTCTGCGAGACTCGGTCTGACCCCATCTTCCTCAGCGGTGGCCAGTTGTTGGTCGACGGTGAATTCTGTCCAGCTGACGAACTTTCAGCTGCCAGCGACCAAGCCGCGTGAGACCAACCCGCAAATAGGGGCAGCGTGGTCGCCGCGGCCGTAATGGAGGTGAAAAAGAGGTAAATGAGCGCCGATTAGCGGGGCCAGTGGATATTGCCATCTGCTGCTGGGATCAGCAATTGGAACCCATCGAGCGTTGGATTGCTGGCGTAATGGTAGGTCCAGGCGATTCCGAGAGCTTGATTGTTTGGATCGAAGACTTCGGTTGTGATCCGCCGATAAAGAGTGGGTGCCGCTTCAACTTGGTCCAGAGCTTTCAGGACCCGGTTCATTTGCGGTGATTGAAACTGCCAGAGTTCGCCATGAACTCGGTCGTGGCCGGGGGTCATGGCAGGGTAGTCGGATCGGCCATAGAGGTTGCCGGCAACCCACGCGTTCTGGATCATCGTGGGGGTTTCTGGCCAGCAAGATTCGCGGCACTGGCCTCGTTTGAGCGTCCCGTAGACAAAAATCGACGTTAATTCAGGCGTTTCCATGGCATGCTCCGGTGCCAGCGTCCTTCCCAAGAGATGCTCGCTGCATCATCATTTGCACAATCTCGCTCACCCCGCAATGGAACGATGACGCTCGATCCCGAATTTTCTGCCGCCTTGGAAGCCCACTCGGTGGAGCTTGCCGAACCGATCGCCTTAAAGCTGCAGCAATATGCGCAGCTGATGTGGGACTGGAATGCAAAGCTCAATTTGACGCGTCACACCACTTGGGAGTTGTTTGTTGGCCGGGATTTGCGGGATTGCTTGCAATTGGCCAATCTGATTGAGGCGGGCGAGGAAGTTTTGGATCTCGGGAGTGGCAATGGGATTCCTGGGATTCCATTGGCTTTGATGCGCCCCGATATTGAGGTCGGCTTGGCAGAGAGCGTGACCAAGCGGGCCAAGGTGCTGAGTGAAATCGTGGCTGACTTGGGGATTCCCGTGGCGGTTTACGGCGCTCGCGGTGAAGATTTGTTGGAAGATTTTCGATTCACTACCGTGGTCGCCCGCGCGGTGGGAAGCATCGCAAAATTTTGTCGGTGGATCGAACCGCATTGGACAAATGTCGACCGTCTGCTACTAGTCAAGGGACCCAAATGGGTTGAGGAGCGTGGCGACGCGAGGCATCAAGGCGTATTGGCCGGTTTGGAGCTTCGGCGCGTGGCATCCTATCCGCTCGGCGATGACGCCGATTCGGAGGGAGCCGTCTTGCAGATTTGGCCTTCGGGGCGAACCGGCGGCCGTTTTCAATAGTTGTTCCCCGAATCTTTTTAATGAATGGCGATGTCGGATTACAACCTTACCCATCTGAAGCAGCTTGAAGCCGAGAGCATCCACATCATGCGTGAGGTGGTTTCGGAATTTCAAAAACCGGTGATGCTCTACAGCATCGGCAAAGATTCTGCGGTCTTGCTGCATGTTGCCCGCAAGGCATTTCACCCAGCCAAGTTACCTTTCCCGTTGTTGCATGTGGATACAACGTGGAAGTTTCGTGACATGATTGAGTTTCGCGAGAACTATGTCCGAAAGGAATTGGGACTCGATTTGTTGGTGCACTCCAACGAAGAAGGTTTGAAGCTAGGAATCAAGCCCTGGGAGGACAGTGAACGCCATACTGAGATCATGAAAACGGATGCTTTAAAGGCAGCCTTGGACAAATACCAATTCGACGCTGCTTTCGGTGGAGCGCGGCGAGACGAAGAGAAGAGCCGCGCGAAGGAACGTGTTTTCAGCTTTCGCGACAAATCACATCGCTGGGACCCAAAGAGTCAGCGCCCCGAACTCTGGAATCTTTACAACGGGCGGGTGAACAAGGGCGAATCGATTCGCGTTTTTCCCCTTAGTAATTGGACGGAGTTGGATGTTTGGCAGTACATCCATCTGGAGAATATTCCGATCGTTCCTTTGTATCGCTCGGCTCCCCGTCGCGTGATCAATCGGGACGGCATTCTGTTGATGCGCGATGATGATCGAATGCCGCTGCTGGCTGGTGAAAAAGAAGAGACCAAAATGGTGCGGTTCCGGACCCTCGGTTGCTATCCCTTGTCGGGCGCCGTTGAGAGCGAGGCGACCACACTGCCGGAAATCATCCAGGAAATGTTGTTGGCGACCACCAGCGAACGGCAAGGTCGAATCATTGATCAAGATGAGGGTGGTGCCGGAATGGAAGAGAAAAAGCGGCGCGGATACTTTTAGCAAAGCTGCCTTCGTCATCAGTCCTCAATCACGCGAGTGGTGAAAACGGCTGGCCACTTGTAACTTCAAACTCATCAACTGAACCTTCCCATGAGTCACCAATCCGACCTCATCGCGACGGACATCGATACTTATCTGCAACAGCATGAGAAGAAGCAGCTGCTGCGGTTCATTACGTGCGGCAGCGTTGATGACGGCAAGAGCACGTTGATTGGTCGACTGCTGTACGACAGCAAAATGATCTACGAGGATCATCTGACGCAGTTGGAAGCCGATTCAAAGATCGTGGGCACGACAGGAGGAAAGTTTGACCCCGCCTTGCTCACCGACGGTTTGAAGGCGGAAAGGGAACAGGGCATTACGATCGATGTTGCCTACCGTTACTTCAGCACTGCGAAGCGAAAGTTCATCATTGCTGACACGCCGGGCCATGAGCAGTACACACGGAATATGGCGACCGGCGCCAGTACCGCTGATTTGGCCATCATCCTGATGGATGCTCGGCATGGTGTGTTGACCCAAACCAAACGCCATAGCTTTATCGTTTCGTTGCTCGGAATTCGCCACGTGGTGGTCGCTGTCAACAAAATGGATCTCGTTGACTTTAGCGAGCAGCGGTTTGAGGAGATTTGCGATGAGTACCGCTCCTTCGCCGCCCGCTTGGACTTGCCCGATTTGCACTTCATTCCGATCAGTGCCTTGGATGGCGATAACGTGGTCGACCGAAGTGAACGAGCCGCTTGGTATACCGGCAGTACGTTGATGAATTTCTTGGAGACGGTGTACATCGGCAGCGATCGTAACCTGCAGGATTTCCGCATGCCGGTTCAGTATGTGAACCGACCGAATCTAGACTTCCGCGGTTTTTGCGGAACGATCAGCTCGGGAATTATTCGTGCCGGCGAAGAAATCATGGTGCTGCCCAGTCGGCAGAAATCAAAGGTAAAGGAAATTGTCACCTTCGATGGTAGTTTAGAAGAAGCTTTTGCACCGCTGTCGATCACGCTAACGCTCGAGGACGAAATCGACGCCAGTCGGGGTGACATGATCATCAAGCCTGGTAATCAGCCCAAAACACGCGATCAAATCGACGCCATGTTGGTGTGGATGAACGGCGATTCGATGGTGCCAGGCAAAACTTACCTATTCAAGCACACGTCACAGACGTTGCCCGGAACAATTGACACGCTGATGTACAAGGTCGATGTCAACACCTTGCATCGCAGTCCGGCTCCGCAGCTAGAACTGAATGAGATCGGTCGAGTGAGTATCTCACTGGATGCACCCATCCACTTTGACGCTTACCGTCGCAATCGCAGCACTGGCGCGTTTATTGTGGTCGATCGGATCAGCAATGCGACCGTCGCTGCGGGAATGATCCTGGATAAGTCAGGTGACAGTTCTGCCAAGACTGTGTGGGATGAAGAGGCTCAGGACGATCAATCTGATCAAAATGTTTCAGCTGTCGCCGTTGCTGGTGAAGAGCGGGCCGCCAGGTTTGGTCAGCAACCGGCAACCGTATTGTTGACGGGGTTGACCGGTAGTGGCAAAACGGCGATCGGTCACGCGGTTGAAAGGATGCTGTTCGATCAAGGCCGTGCCGTAGCAATGATCGATGGTGAAACAGTAAGGCGTGGTTTGAGTCGCGATCTTGGCTATACGGCCGAAGACCGCAGCGAGAATTTACGCCGCAGTGCCCATTTGGCTCATACGCTCAATGACGCTGGGTTGATCTGCATCGCATCGTTTGTTTCGCCTGAAGAATCGGTTCGTCAAAAAGTCGCCAAGGTGATTGGTGAGGAACGTTTCTTTGTCGTGCACGTCGCAACACCGGTGGAGGTCTGCCGAGAACGCGACACGAAGGGCCAGTACGCCAAGGCGGATGCTGGCGAGCTGCGGAACTTCCCCGGTGTGACGGCCAGTTATGAAGCTCCTGTCGATCCGGATCTGGTGATCGACGCGGCGGAGAAAACGATTGAGGCTGCTGCCGAGGCGGTCATCGAATTGCTGAAAGAAAAGAAAGTGGTGAAGTAAACCGCCGGGTGCTTGACCAAGCCGCGTCACCAAGCTTCGCCGTTGCTCGGTTACCGGCCGTTTGCATCCTTTGCCGTTGAATGCTTTCGTCAATCAATTTTTCTTTGCATTTGGGATGAGACGCAACTATCTCGAGGGGCGACTCATCATCAATTTGTAGTGACCGATGCCAAGTAGGTCGTCGATTCGCTGTCGCAATTCTGAGTTGATTTCGACACGATATTTGTCGCTTTTTAAATGAACGACTTCGCCTTCGCGTAGTTGCAGGCTGAACAACAATTCCTGTGATCCCGGGTAGCCACGCAGGATTTCTCGAAGCTGGCTCATGGTTTCGGTGTTGTGATCTTGTTCGTCCAGGCGAATCCGCATGCCGTGCGTATATCGCTTGTCCAACTCTTCGAGTGGAATCAACTCATCGATAATGAGGTTTGCTTCATCACCACCGCCGCGGCGATCGATTTTCCCTTTGGCCAGCACGACAGCGTCGGGTTGAACGCGTTCGCCGCAGTCAACAAAGCTTTTAGGCCACACGATGCATCGCAACGCCCCCTGCATGTCCTCCAGATCAAAGTTGGCATATTTGGTCGGCGCACCCGGTTTGCTATTTTTGGTGTGTGAGAACTTGATCGAGCTGATCATGCCACCGAGTGTGACCTCGCCTCGATCTTTCACCCCTGCTAATTGATCAATCGTGTGGGTACGGAAGCTCGCCAGTTTGGCCTCAAATTCGGCCAGTGGATGACTGGCCAAGTAGAACCCGAGCACTTCTTTTTCATTGATTAGTTTTTCTCTTTCGGGCCATTCGTCGATTTCGGGTAGCGGACTAGCGGTTTCGTCCTGATTCTCTTCTTCCTCTTCAAAGGCGCCGAATAGACTAGCTTGTCCACTGCGTTTGTCGGCTTGAACGGAGGCGCCGGCTTGAACCGCTCGTTCAATGACCGCGACGAGCTGATTGCGATGAGCGGCAAAACTGTCCATCGCACCGGCTTTGACGAGTGTTTCGATGGCGCTCTTGTTGCAGGCTGATGAATCGACACGTTCGCAGAAATCGAAAATGTCCTTATAGGGGCCGTTCTTGGTTCGTTCCTGTTCGATGGTGATCGATGTCGAACCGCCACAGCCCTTGATGGCCGAGAGGGCGAAATGAATCTTGCCATCGGCAACGGTAAAGTCGGCGCCGCTGCTGTTGATTTCCGGCGCGACCACTTCGATTCCCATTCGGTCGCAATCCTCCATGTGCTCGACCAACGCATCTTTTCGTTTGAAGTTTCTTCCCGAAATGTCGCTCGAGAGCAGTGCCGCCATGAACTCGACCGGGTAATGTGCCTTCAAGTAAGCGGTCTGGTAGGCGACCAGTGCGTAGGCGGTACTGTGCGATTTGTTGAATCCATAGCCTGCGAATTTAACAATCAGGTTCCAGATGTCATCGGCATCTTTTTCAGCAAGTCCATTCGATACGCTGCCTTCGATGAACGCTTCATAGTTTTGGTTGATCAGTGCTTCTTTCTTTTTACTGATCGCTTTAATGCAGGTATACGCTTTCGCCAAGGGAATCTTGCCCAGGCGATTCAAAATTCGCATCACCTGTTCTTGGTACACCATGATCGAATTGGTTTCTTCTAGTACCTCCTTGAGCACTGGGTGCTTGTATTCTGGCTGCTGTCGACCATGTTTGATGTCGACGTAATCATCGACCATGCCGCCTTCGAGTGGGCCGGGACGGTAGAGCGCGGCGGTTGCGATGATGTCACTGAAATGGTCGGGTTTCATCCGCAACAGCAGGTCGCGGATTCCGCCGGATTCTAATTGGAAAACACCTTTCGTTTCTCCGCGTTGTAACAACGCAAACGTTTCCCGATCATCCAAGGGAAACTTCAACGGGTCGATCGCTTTCCCGGTGGTCTGTTCGATTAGTTGAACGGTACGGCTGAGAATCGTCAGGTTGCGGAGCCCGAGGAAGTCCATCTTCAACAAGCCGGACGCTTCGACATCACCCATCGACCATTGGGTGATGACGTCTTGTTTGCCTGGGACGCGGCCGAGTGGGACGTATTCGGTCAGCGGCTTGTCTGCAATCACCACTGCGGCGGCGTGAGTACCGACGTTGCGGGCCAAGCCTTCGATCTTCATTGCCAGGTCGAGTAATTCCCGAACTTCGGGGTCACCCTCGTACTCCATCTTCAACTCGCCGCTTTTTTCAAGCGCTTTGTTGATGGTGATTTTCAGTTCGTCGGGGACCATCTCGGTGATTTGATTCACGCGAGCGAGTGGGACTCCCAAAGCCCGGCCGGTGTCCTTGATCGCTGCTCTTGCGGCGAGGGTACCAAACGTTCCGATCTGGCAAACCATCTCGTTGCCGTAGCGTCGTTTGACATAGTCGATGACTTCGCCCCGGCGCTCTTTCTCGAAGTCGATGTCGATATCTGGCGGTTCGGTTCGGCTTTCATCAAGGAATCGTTCGAAGAGCAAGTCGTATCGCAGCGGGCAGACATGCGAGAGATATAAGGCATAGCAAACGAGTGCCCCCACGCCGCTGCCACGAGCTGTCGCGGAGATGCCTTCCCCGCGGGCGTAAAGGACGAAGTCCCAGACGATCAAAAAGTAGGTTGGAAATCCGAGCTTTTGAATCACGTCGAGTTCGCGATTCAGTCGAGCCATCACCTCTTCGCTCAGCTCACCGTCGATGATTCGATCGCTTTCGTCGACGTATCGTTCGAGAAGTCCTTTGATGCAAAGTTCGCGGAGGTAATCAATCGGTTGCTTTTCATCCGGGCATTCAAAGCTTGGGAAGAAGAACTTGCCTAATTCCAGATCGATGTCGACACTGTCAGCGATTTCTTGGCTTCGTGCCACGGCATGTTCAAGGCCCGAGAACTTCTCGTACATCTGTTGTGGACTGCGCAGGAAGAACTGATCGTTCTCCATCTTCATTCGCGATGAATCGGTGCGAAATCGCCCTGTGTTGATGCACAGCATGATGTCTTGTGCTTCGGCATCGCTGGGGTCAACGTAATGAGTGTCGCTTGTGGCAACCAACGGCAGGCCCATGCGGTTCGCGATCTCGACGGCGTTTTCCAACTGAAGGCGTTGGATCTCGACGTCGTTATTCATGATCTCGATGAAGTATCGATCATCAAATACGCGATGGAACCAGCCAGCAATGTCACGGGCCTCTTTCTCCACTTCGGCCGTATCGATTCCCTTGATCACCGCGCGACTGAATTCGCTGCTGACGCAACCAGAGAGACAGACAATTCCCTCGTTGTATTTTTCTAGAATCTCTTTGTCGATTCTCGGTTTGAAGTAGAACCCTTCCAGCGACGCGGCACTGGCCAATTTGATCAAATTGCGGAAGCCGGTGCGGTTCTTCGCCAGCAGGGTGAGGTGATAACTGGCGGCTTTGCTGCTGGAAGCGCCTCCCTTGTCGAAGCGGCTGCCCGGTGCGATGTAGGCCTCGTAACCGATGATCGGATTGATGTTGGCAGATTTCGCTTTCCGATAGAATTCCAACGCCCCATGCAGATTTCCATGATCGGTTAATGCCAACGCATTCATGCCGTGGTCAACGGCGCGGTTAATCAGCCGCCCGATATCCCCAGCGCCATCCAACAAGCTGTAGTGACTGTGGCAGTGCAGGTGAGTGAACGGGCGCGGATTGGGATCCGTTGGTGACACGGCAGTATCCATTGGCTCGGCGGGGGAACTCATCGCTTGGTGTCTCCGTTCGGGTATTGCTGTCGTGCTGCTGTTCAGGTTGCGGTTGAGGCTGCTGATCGATCGTCCCGCGTCCGTTTTCCCCTTATCGGCCTGTGGGGGGCAACGGGGAACACACCAGCCATGGCATCGTTATCTGCCGAATCATGGCATCGGTTGCTGGTGGCCGATCATCATGTGCTGACTTTGCGATGGACCAAAGGCCGCCTACGTAGCCCCTAGCGTATCGCCACACCGCTCGGGTTTGCAGTCATCGTGACGGAAGCTTGGCTACCAAGTTGATGAAAAATCGATGGTTTTTCCTGTGAAATGGGGCCTGATAAAATTTTTTGTCGTGATCGTGCTGAAGCAATTCGAGCAAACGTCCGGAACCAATTCGGCAACGGTTGCTGGGAGTGACAGATGAGTCCTTCTTAAAACGCAGGTGCGGTGGGCAACGGATTAAGAATCCCGGGGCGACAAACAGCGATTCTAAGCCAACAGAATCAGCACAGAGTCAGTCGCAGGTCCGCTTCATACGCCTCGGCCTCGCCCGGCGATATCTGAGAGCAGAGCCCGGCGATATCTGAGAGCAGAGCCCGGCGATATCTGAGAGCCTCGCCCGGCGATATCTGAGAGCAGAGCCCGGCGATATCTGAGAGCAGAGCCCGGCGA
>JARGNK010000125.1:9349-10480 GCA_029213145.1 Rubripirellula sp.
CCCGGCGATATCTGAGAGCAGAGCCCGGCGATATCTGAGAGCAGAGCCCGGCGATGTTCGGACTGATCCCAGGACCCATGTTGTGGCGATTGCTAATTGTCCGTTTCGAATTCGGCTCGAGCTTTCTCTGCGGTTGGTAGCGACCTGTTGTTTTGCCGATCTAGAGTCCTCGGGGGAGCGTCACTGTGCAGATCTCTCCGTTGGGCCTCTGTTCAGTGCGGGGTGTCGGGATTCGAGCCTAGTGTTGGGGTTCGAGAAAGTGGTTGGGCCGGCAGCTCTCGCGCTGCCATGGCGGGCGCAAAATACAGCGGGCGCAAAATACAGGGCAAGATTGGGCTCTACCGTCGATTTTTGCTTTTGATATCGCCGTTTCTTGACTGCGATCGGGTGTTCGGAGAGGGGGTCGGTAGGGATTTTGATTGGCGGAGTGTTCGTAAGGCGGTTGATTTGCGGCCGTCTCCGAATCACGCTATGGAGACGTTCCTTCCTCGCAGTGGCGGATTCTAGGCCGGATGGTGTAGACTCCGGGGAGTATTTTTCCCGATCTGCCCTGCCCCACCCCCCCTTTTTGGACTTGAATCGACGTGCGCAAGCTCTTCACGTTGCCGCTCCGTCTCTGCATCGGCTGGGGTTTATCACCAAGATTATTGGGCTTGGTCGGTGCCACCCTATTGGTGTTGCTTCGCATCACCATCGGGATTCACTTTTACAGTGAAGGAATCGATAAGACGAGCCGTGACTGGAGTGCGGCACCCTTCTTTGCCAACGCCAGCGGCCCCTTCGCAGCGGACTACCACGAATTGGTCTGGGACGCCGAAGGTCGCTTCCGCCTGAACCCAGAAGACGTCAAACGCTGGTTGGCCGGATATCGGGATCAAGTCGGAGCACACTACGGTTTCGATGAAACACAGGTGCGGCAGGCTCAACTCAATTACGCTCAGGCGATCGAGCAGTATGAATGGGTGCTGGCGACTAACGCCACTGAGATTGAGGAGTTTGAGCTCGGTAGGGCCCGAATCGCGAGGATGTTTGGGCGGGAGCCCAGCGAAGAGACTGGCGGCGAGGAAGCTGGCGACGCTGCCGATGACGATGCTGCCGATGACGATGCTGCTGGAAAAGAGAGAATACAGC
>JARGNK010000125.1:10580-22402 GCA_029213145.1 Rubripirellula sp.
GCTGCCGATGACGATGCTGCCGATGACGATGCTGCTGGAAAAGAGAGAATACAGCGAGAAAAGGACCTGCGAGACTCAGTTGCAAGCCTTGGTGGGCAGCGGGACACGATCCGTAAAGAGTGGTTGGGCAAGGCTAAACCCGCTCTGTCCCAAATTGATACGATCGCGAAAAACTACGAAACGATGCAAAATGAGGTAGCCAGCGACGAGCAGCGGCAATCAAGGTCGCCGCTGCCACTGGTGCAACCTCGCACCAATGTCATTGATACCAGCGTGATTGATCGAATCGTCCCCTATTTTGACATGGCGATCGGGCTTTGTTTGCTGCTTGGATTCTTCACCCCGGTTGCCGCGTTAGCTGCTGCTGGATTTCTCGGTTCTGTCTTTTTAAGCCAATATCCGCCGGCCAGCGGGCCCGGTTCTACGTACTACCAACTAATCGAGTGCATGGCATGCTTGGTTTTGGCTGGGACGGGAGCTGGTCGACTTGCCGGGCTTGACTATTTCCTTCATTTAATCGTCCGAAAAACTTGGGGTTCGACGGCACCACCCGCCTGAGATCCACTTGATTTATCTAACACTTATTTCCGGGGAACCGAACGATGGTCGATAAACTCTCCGCTGAGCAACGCGAAGTCGGTGAACACAACTACTATTCGGCGGTCGGCAGCTATTACGATGTCAACCGACGCGATTTCTTGCGTGGGATCGTTGCCGCAGGTGCTGTCAGCGGTGCCGGCTTGGGTGCCGCTTACTTTGGCTACGCCAAGGTAAAAGACCCGGTAAGAATTGCAGTCATTGGGACCGGCGACGAAGGGAACGTCTTGATCGGCGGTTGTAATCCCGACTACGTCGATGTGAAAGCGATTTGTGACATTCGTCCCTTCGGTCAACATCGCGCTTTCCACGGGGACTGGTCCAGCCCCTCCGCACTGAAGCGTCGTCCCGGTTTGCTGAGTGTCGCGGGATACAAGGACGAGGCAGAAGCACGTCGTAATGTCAAGGTTTATGACGGCAGCAATGGTGGGATCACTGCCTGCTTGGATGATCCAGACATCGAAGCGGTCATCATCGCTTTGCCACTTTGGTTGCACGCGCCGGTCGCCGCCCAGGCGATGAAACGCGGTCTGCACGTGTTGACGGAAAAGTTGATGGCGCACAACGTTGCGCAATGCAAGGTCATGTCCAGAATGGCGGAGGAGTTCAAAGATCCGGCTGGAAATCCACTGCATTTGGCGACCGGTCACCAGCGACACTACAACGTGAAGTACGACAACGCGATCAATCTGATTCGTTGGGGATTGCTAGGGCAATTGCATCATATTCGCGCCCAATGGCACCGGGGAAATCTGCCAGGTGGCGATTCTTGGAAGATGCCACTTCCGGGTGGCGAGAACGGTGTGGACAAAATTGCCGGTGATATTCGAAACCGGCAGGGGAGATTAAGGACTGCAACCGATCCCGACGAAATCATCCGTCTGCAGGCTGAATTGGCACAATTCCAGGCATGGGATGCGGACAAGGAAATCAATGCGAAAGATTTCGGCTATCAGGACTACACGGTCAACGATCGTCTGTTCTCCGCGACCGAAGAGCTCCATCGGTGGCGTCTGTTCAACCGCACTGGTGCCGGGCTCATGGCCGAGCTGGGAAGTCACCAACTTGATGCGGTCAGCATCTTCTTGAGTTCGCTGCGGGACGACAAGAAAAAGGTTCATCCGCTGAGTGTGCATGCCGTTGGTGGACGCCACATTATGCCGAACGATCGAGATGCCTCGGATCACGTCTATTGCATGTTCGAGTTCCCAGGGCCTGAATATTCTAAGACCTTTGACGTTGGTTACTACGATAAAGGCGAGGACTATCCGGCGAGCAAGCTCAACGCCAGCACGAAAAAATATGATCGGGTTGGGGATCTTGCTGGGTATGAGACCGATCCTAATAAGAAGGTTGTGGTTACCTATTCGTCGATCAACGGCAACGGTTTTGGCGGCTGGGGCGAAGTGGTGCTAGGCAGCAAGGGAACGCTTGTGCTGGACAAAGAAACGGACGTCTTGCTTTATCGCAACAGTGACACGAGCAGCAAAGTTGGAGTCGCGAAGCAAGAAGGCGGCTATGTGCTCGACACCAGCGCAAGCGGCGATTACTCCGCGCCAGTTGCCCAGGCAGCTGACTCGGGGCCTGTCAGTCGTGGGTACCGCGAAGAAATTGAGCACTGGGCCTACTGCATCCGCAATCCGGACGCGGAGAATCGTCCTCGCTGTTATCCCGAAGTCGCCATGGGAGATGCCGTGATCGCACTTGGCACCAACGTCGCGCTCAAGCGGGCGGCTCGCGGCGAAGGCGGATACATGGAGTTTAAAGAGGAATGGTTCGAAATCGATAGTGATGAAGTTCCGGACGGCAGCGACATCGCTGCCGAAACGAAGTTCATGGACGCACCCATTGCCTAATTGAAACGCCAGATCTGGCGAGTTAAAGAATTGAAAACATAACGGCATGCGATTAACGTCGCATGTCGTTTTTTCGTTGGTGGCGGGCGAGACGGCGAAGTTTAAACCGCTGCGTGCCGCGGACGACTCGTGGGGTGTGCAAAGTTGTCGATCAGCTTCGATCCGGCACGAGGCGAATGCTGGTCAAGTCCGCGCGATATCTGGTGAATTTGCCTGGGCGCAAAGAAACAGCCGAGGTCACAATGCCTTGGCGGCGTGTGGTCTCGGCCGATCGAGTCATTGCTGTGTTCTTCGCGAACTTACGGGGTCTCGACTGGTGTTTCGCCGCCCGCTGTGACATTGCTGCTAGGGGTTTCGGCGGTCGCCGTCGTGTTGGAGGACATATCGGCGGTGCTGGTCGAGGTCGACACGTCGACGTCGGAGGGAGCCTCAGGCGTGCAGCCTAGCGAGAAAGTCAAAGCGACGGCAACACATAGACTGAAAACGTTTTTCACGGGGAGTAGTCTCCGATGGGTGGAAAGCTTGTTATTCACCAACTTATGGTACAGGGAATCGCCGCCCCTGCTAGGTGAGCTCTCCCTATAGTGGACTCGGAATTTTCGGAAATGAAAGGGGATGACCCAAATAATCCTCATCAATGGTACTTCGTCGGTACCGCAATTCACCCAAGTTGGCATCAGCATGAAGTTGAGTTGACCTTGATACCGATTTCTTCCTCGACGGCTCAATTGTTCACTTCCCCCCCCACCGCATGCGTGTAATCCCATGAATGTTCGCCAGTTTGTTCTGCTTGCTGCCTCATTTGCCCTCCTGGGTCCGGTTTCCGCTCAAGAGCCGGCGGCCGATGTGAACGAGCCAGTCGCGGCTCCCGTGGAAACGCTGTCGATTTTTGAAAATGCTGGATCTGCGACCGCTACTTCACCCTCGCAGGATCGCCCGTCACGGATGACGGTAGCTGAATTGCGTCAGCAGCGGGGAATGTTTCGTGCGAAGCAGCGGATGGCCCGTATTGAGTACAACCTATGGATGGGCCGTGAGCCGCTGCGGCCGAAGTTCAATTCGGTTCCTATGATGAGCAGCCGATACGCACCTCGCCGGATCTACGTACCGGTCTATGTGCAAGCACGATAAGTCAATTTGTGAGCAGAGCGTGCCGGCTTGTGTTGCTGCCGGCACGTCCTGACTCCCGCTAGTATCGCGTGGGGCAGGTTTTCCTGCTTGGTGCCGATTTGAGATTTGAAAAGACGATTGCATCTCTCTAGACAACAAGTTCCACGTGTCAACTTGCTTCGACCGAACATTCTTTTCTTTGGTCCTCTTGTGAGCAAAATCTCGGGGTTGCCAGAATGTGGCTGATTGCCTGAATGTGGCTGATTGCCTGTGGCGTAGTGCCTTGATTCAGGGAAGGGTAGAATCCGTAGCGGGGTCACTTTTCGCTGCTCGATTTGGGCTTTGCCATGCATCGCGTATTCAGGCTGTGGGGATCGCTGCTCGTTCCCGCTTTTCTTTTGCCGGATTTTCTCTTGCCTGCTCTTGTCTCTGCCGCAGAGATTGAAGTCACGCAAGACATTGTCTTTGGCCAAGGTGACGGCACCGACTTACACCTTGATCTCGCTCGCCCCGCGGGGCTTACCGAGCCGAGTCCTTGTATCGTTGTGATTCACGGTGGCGCTTGGCGGCATGGCGATAAGTCGTTGCACCTCAATGAAATTCGCCGCTTTGCTGTAGAAGGCTATGTATCGGTAACGATTCAATATCGTTTGTGCCCCGAGTACCGGTTTCCCGCTCAAGTTGAAGATGTTAAATGTGCGGTCCGCTTTCTGCGGGCACATGCGAGTGACTACCGCATCGATCCCGATCGAATCGGCGCGGTGGGCTTTTCCGCCGGTGCGCACCTGTCGATGATGCTCGGTTGCATGGACAAGAAAGATGGCTTCGAAGGTGAAGGTGGCTGGGCCGAGCATTCCAGTAAGGTTCAAGCGGTTGTCTCGTTCTTTGGTCCCACCGATCTGCCGGGCGATGATATTCCCGCGAATAGCATTCCGTTGGTCAATGAGTTTATCGGCGGACCAAAGTCAGAGAACCTGAAAGCATTCCAGGATGCATCCCCCATTACTTACGTTGATTCAGGTGATGCTCCGATGTTGCTCTTACAGGGAACCGAGGATCCGCTGGTCCCCCACTCGCAAGCCATCAAGATGGTAACGGCGATGACCAAAGCGAACGTGCCGGGTCGGATTGAGTTATTGATTGATGCAGGCCATGGATGGGGCGGAGAGGAATTGAATCGGTCGATTGACGTGACCCATCAGTTTTTCCGTCGCTATCTTCGTGGTGATACAAACTGGACGAAAAAAGCGAATTAGAACTGCATGGATTTTCTGCTATATCTCGCCTTGATTCCCGCTCTCGGGTTGGTCGCGCAATGGCTGGCTTGGCGCACCAGCCTGCCCGGTATTTTGTTGCTGCTGTTGTTCGGCGTGATCTTGGGGAATTTTGTTCGTCCCGATGATTTGCTGGCGGAACTGACCGGGGGGGAATCAACTGCGAGCGCGGAGATCTTGTTTCCGCTCGTGTCACTCGCAGTTGCCGTCATCATGTTCGAAGGTGGCCTAACGCTGCAGTTTGGTGAACTTCGTGAGGCTGGGCGTGCCGCATTTCGCCTGTGCACAATCGGTGCGGCGATCACCTTTTTTGGTGCAAGCTTGGCTGCGCGCTGGACCTTGCAGTTCGACTGGAGCCTGAGTTTTTTGCTCGGTGCCATCCTGGTCGTGACCGGCCCCACAGTGATCGGGCCGCTGCTGCGCCAGGTGCGTCCTAGCCGAAGAGTCTCGGCGACCCTGAAGTGGGAAGGGATCGTGATTGATCCGATTGGTGCCGTGCTGGCGGTTCTGGTCTTTGAGCAGTTGATGGTGCACCCCGACGAATCAAGTGTGGCGACCGCGATCGGAATGCTGATGAAGACGATAGCCATCGGCGGAGTTTTGGGAGCGATTGGCGGTGCCGGTCTGACCTTCTCTTTCCGAAAGTTCTTGGTCCCTGATCATTTGCAAGGTGTTGCCGCTCTTTCCATCGGTTTGCTGTTGTTCGCGGTCAGCAACCATTTTGCTCATGAGTCGGGCTTGATCACGGTGACAGTGCTTGGCATTTGGCTGACCAATCAGCGAGGCTTCGATATTGAGCATATCGTTGAGTTCAAAGAGAATCTGCGGACGCTATTGATCGGTTGTTTGTTCATTGTGCTGGGATCGCGAGTCGAGCTAGCGGACATCGCTCAGATCGGTTGGCCTGGGGTCGCGTTTCTGGTGCTGCTGATCATTTTTGTGCGGCCCATCTCGGCGTTGGTGTGCTTGGTTGGCACTCCCCTTGAGATGCGCGAGCGATTGTTCGTGGCAGGTTTGGCTCCCCGCGGCATTGTGGCCGCGGCGGTCAGTAGTGTCTTTGCGTTAGAAATGGAACGCAACGCCGACACGCTGATGATTGCTGGCGCCCAGCAGCTGGCGACGGTGACGTTTTTTGTGATTGTCGGCACTGTGGCAGTCTATGGATTAGCAGCCTTGCCATTGGCGAGATGGCTCGGATTGGCGGATGATCAAACCAACGGAGTGTTGATCGCAGGGGCAGATGCCTGGGTTCGTGAATTTGCAAAAGCAGTCAAAAAAGCTGGCTTGCCAGTGCTGCTGGTCGATAGCAACTACAACAAAATCGCGCAAGCACGAATCGATGGTTTGGAAGGGGTCTGTGCGAATATCCTGAACGAACATGCTCGAGAAGATCTTCCGCTTGCTGGGATCGGCTGTATGTTGGCCATGACCGCCAACGACGAGGTGAATTCATTAGCTGTTCGTGAATGTCGAACGATGTTTGATCGCGCGAATCTGTATCAGTTAACTTTCAAGGCAGCCAACCAGCAGGGGCGGCGAGGCCTGACCAAGAACTTGATGGGGCGTGAGTTGTTTGGCGAAGGAAAAACGTTCACTGCTCTCCGGGATTTGCATGCCGTCGGAGCAACATTTAAGACGACAACGCTGAGTGATGCATTTGACTACGCAGACTATCTCGAGCGATATGGCAATGGATCTACCTTGTTGTGTATTGTCAGTGACGACAATTCCTTGGTGTTCAATACGGTCAATAGTCCCGTCACACCTGAGTCCGGCCAAACCATTATCGCGCTCGTGTCGTCGGTCGCCGTTCCTGATGATCATGCGACACAGAGTTAGATTTGCAGCAGTTCTCTGTTGTCAGTTGCCAGCGTGCAGCGGCGTTGGCCAGCACGCTCGGATTTGAAAGTCGATCAAGTAAGGCATTGATGCTGCAAGCCATTGGTTGAGCAAAGCAAGCCTCGGCAGAAATTCTGAAGCGGCCAAGACTCAACTGGTCACGATTTGAGCAGTCAGGATTTGGCCGCACGAGCGGTCTCATCCGGCTGATGAGTTAGGCTGGCAGCAACATTTCGAGACTGTCCCATTCATTGGCTTCATGCTGTTCCAGCAAGCTAACCAAGGATTCGAGATCATCGATTGCTTCTTGCCAGGAATTGTAGGGTGGCTCCAGCCGATCTAGTCGTTCGATCAATGCGTCGACTCGAAGCAGCAGATTTTGGTGGTCCCGAGCCGATTGTCTGCGGACAGCTGATACCTCGGGGGAGTCCATGCGATAAATCTTGCCCAACTTTTCGACCATCTCACTTTCGCGATCGAAATGGGTCACCATCAATTCTCGCAGTTCACGCAATCGAGTTGCGGTTTCACCAAAGTGTTGCCTGCCTAGCTGATCCAACTCTCGCATCCATTGCCGAATTGTGTCGACTTGTGTTGCTAATTCTTCGTCTTCAATGCGCCACCGAGCAAAGACTTCGTTGGCGGAGGTGTTTGTTTTTGAGCCCATGACTGACCTCCAATATGCTCCCAGGATTGAGTTGATTCACAATGTTAAGGCAGGTCGTCGGTATCCCTTGGCTACCGACTCCGCCACAATTTCCCCAGTAGTGCAAGGCGGATGCCAAATGAATGGAATCCTTGAATGGTCGCCAGTTGATGGAAAACAAGACAAGCCGCTGCGCAGAATGCCTGGGGGAGTGGGACATTGACGCACAGTCAGCTCTGTGCCGCACGAATGCTTCGGTCCCGCAGCAGGATCACGAGCTTAGGTTTTATTGGGGTGCGGGCCGTCGTGCGTTCTGTTCTCGACCCCCGTTTTGTCTTGCTGACAGCATGTTGGAAAACCTGAGCAAAATAAGCGATTCGAAAAAAATCTGGCTAAGAAGCCGGCGTGTGGTTCGTTACGTTGATTAGCCCTGGGGCATTTTTAGGGCAGATTTCCTCTTTTTCTCGTCCAGGATTCGGATCATGTGTCGCACGGTCACCCACTTTCTTCGCTGGTTCTCTCCGCTTGGGACGCTTGTGCTGCTGGCTATTTGGATGCCGTCTGCGGCGGTCGGTCAGGGGTTTTTGATCTCGCCCGCTCCCAATCATCAGCACCGCTTGCCACGTCCGATGCCACGTCCGATGCCGCAACCGACGCCGCAATCTGGATTCTTATACGACGTGACGAAGCTGGAAATTGATGCTTCGATTCGAGGTCAGGTGGCGGAGGTGCAGGTTGCTCAGACTTTTCACAACTGCAGCGGTCGGACCATGCAGGTTAAGTTTGTGTTTCCACTTCCTTATGACGGCGCGGTCGATCAGATGACCTTCTTGGTCGATGGTGAGGAATTAGAGGGGCGTTTAGTGGAGGCTGATCAAGCAAGGCAAATTTATCAGTCGTATGTGCGGCGCAGCCAAGATCCAGCGTTGGTGCAATGGATTGGCACAGGAATGTTTCAGACCCAGGTCTTTCCGGTTCCCGCCGGTGCGGAACGAACGGTCTCGCTGAGGTACACGCAATTGTGCCGACGTAACGGCACCTCGGTCGATTGGCTGTTGCCACTCTCGCCGACAAAATTCACAACGCAGCCGATTGGCGAAGTTGCGATTCGTGGACGGATTCGAAGTGAAACTAGGATCGGTAATCTTTACAGCCCCTCGCATGAAATCGAAATTGAGCGTGATGGTGATCAGGTCGCACGATTCGCATATCAAGCGAAGAAGGAAGTTCCGAAAAGAGATTTTCGTGTCTTGTGGGACACTGGAGACAGTCCGGTGCAGCTTTCCGTTTTAACGCACCGAGCAGATTCAGAAAAAGATGGTTACTTCATGCTGATGGTTCAGCCAAAGTTTCCTGAGGTCACGTCGGCAGAACGCCGGGCCGGAAAGAATGTCATTCTGGTCATGGACAAGAGCGGTAGCATGCGAGGGGAAAAGATTGATCAAGCTCGACGCGCTGCCTCGTACGTTGTGCGACGCTTAAAGAATCGTGATCGATTTACCTTGATCAACTATGACAGTCGGGTCGAGACGTTTCGTAGTGAGCTGGCCGATGCTGATAAGGCAACTCGAAAGGATGCAGAGGAATACATCGATTCAATGTTGGCTGGCGGGAGTACCAATATTGACGAGGCGCTCAAGCAAACGTTGCGGATGGCGGAGGGCGCTGATGGTCCACTTTACGTTGTTTTCATGACCGATGGCCAGCCGACCGTGGGTGAGAAGAACGCGATGAAAATCGCTGCCAACGCCAAGCAGCGACTAGGAGAGGGGGTTCGATTGTTTAGTCTTGGGGTTGGCCATGATGTCAATAGCCGCTTGCTCGACAAATTGGCAAGCATTTGTTTAGGGCAGACGAGCTACGTACGACCAGGTGAACCGCTCGATGATGTCATTAGTCGACTTTATGATCGGATCGGTGCGCCAGCGTTGACCAACGCTAAGCTTCGATTGACCGTTGACGGGAAAGAGGGACGAGTTCGGCAAATCTATCCGGCCGACATGTATGACCTGTTCTCAGGTGATCAGCTGGTGATTGTTGGGCGATATCGCAAGCATGGTGCATTGAAGGTTGAGCTGAGCGGAGACTTCTTGGGGACGGAGCAGAAGTATGTTTTTGAAGATGAGCTTCCGAAGGTCACCGGTAGTGGGAACAACGTGTTCGTTGAACGCCTGTGGGCCACCCGTCGGATCGGAGAGATCATCGACGAGATTGATTTGGAGGGTGAAAACAAGGAATTGGTCGACGAACTGATTGCGTTATCAAAACGTCATGGAATCTTGACGCCCTATACAGCCTATTTGGCCGAAGAAAAAACGGATTTGAATGATCTATCGCAGGGACGCCGGATTGCTGGTCAGCGTCTGGAGAGACTGAACGAGGAGGCTGGGGAGTCGGCGTTCAATCAGCGTCGTTTCAAAGGCATGCTGCGTTCCGCTGGACGTGCTGCCGATCCAGCCAGTGCTGATATGGCGATGGGACCGCTGCGGAATGCTCCGGCACCCGCTGGCGGTGGTCTGGGAGGAGGTGTACCGATTGATCGTTTTGGAGACGCTGCGGCGGCACGACCTTCGGTGACTAGCGCACCGACAATTCTGGAGAGTGATCGCAAGAAGGCTCAGGGTGAACGCGATGCCAGCGTTTCACGCGTCAAGCAAATCGGCAGCAAAACCTTTTATTGGCGGGGTGATCGATACGTCGATTCGGAAGCCACGAAAGAACAGATCGACAAAGTCACTGAGGTGGTGCAGTTCAGTGACAAGTACTTTGATCTGCTCCGTGAGATCGACGAAGCGGCCAAAGCCTACCTTGCTGAGGATACCGACGTCTTAGTGGTGATCAAAGGCAGAGCCTACTTGATCAAAAAATCGACTGCTGCCGATTCGGAATAGTCAAAGCGTTTGTTGGCCAATCAACCAGGGCACGATGAGCACTGGTTGATGGTGAGTGTGAGATGATTGATGCTTCCCGGGTCTTGATTCAGGACTTGGTACAGATCAAAGAGGTTTGGTAAATCGCAAGAAGCATCCAATGACTGCGATAGCGGCGAAAATCGAAGCAACTTGAATCAGTCGCACGCTGAAACCAAGCTCGAGAGATGTGATTCCGATCGCTGCAAAGGCTGCTAATCCGACGGCCGTCAATGCTTCTCCCGCAATCACACCAGAGGAGAACAGGACACCGCGATGCAGGACGCGGTCCTGTTGCGATGGAGTGATACCTCGGGAGTAGAAATGGGCAATTATCCCTCCGATCAAAATGGGCGTGGACAATCCAAACGGCAAATACATCCCTACCGCAATTGGCATTAGGTGAGCTCGGTAGGGTGATTCTGTTTTCTGTAGGATGAGGTCGATCAAAAGGATCAGCAAACCGATCGCGGCGCCAATCCCAATCATCATCCACGGAAGTTCTGCTTCGCCAGAAAAACCCTTCGCCAGATTGGCGAACAGACTGGCCTGCGGAGCCGAGAGGTTTTCGCCGCCAATCCCGCCCGGTGTGTTCTCGTGAAGCAAGGTCAACACGGGGGCCATCACAAGCGAGGCAACTGCTACACCACCAACCTGCATCATCTGCTGGCGAAATGGCGCTGCACCAACGAGTGAGCCCGTTTTTAAATCATTGCAAACGTCGCCCGCGGTGCAGGCGACGCAGCAGACGATAGCGGCGATCCCAAGTGTAGCGACCATCGCCTGGGTGCCCGAATAATTGAAGAGCCACAGCATGCCACCGGCGATCAAGACGACGGTGATCGTCATGCCCGAAACGGGGCTGTTCGAGTTGCCCACCAAGCCAACGATGTAGCTTGCTACTGCCGTAAAAAAGAAACCCATGATGACCATCACGACGGTCGCTAACAGCGTGATTCCAAGCCCACCGGTAAACCAGTAGTTGATTCCCGCCAAGATGCTCACGCACGCAACACCGAGTGAAACAATCAGCTTGGTGGGAATGTCACGCAATCGCTCATCTGGGTGCGCGGGCTGTCGAAGGCCATTCCGGAGTTCCCGGATTGCCGACAGCAATCCTTGGCGAACGGAAAATAGCGAGCTGATGCCGCCCACTACCATCGCACCTACCCCCACGTAACGGATCTGTGAACTCCAAATGCGATAGGCATCTTCCAACGGATCGCCACCGGGCGTTGCATCGGCGTACAGTGGAATGCCGATCAACCAAGCAAGCACGCCACCGATGAAAATGAGAACCGCAACATTGAGTCGCACAATAAAGCCGACGGCGACCAGCATGGGAGAGAGGTCACCGCCAAAATAGAAAATTCGTCCGCCGATTTCACGGGCTGATTCCAAGGTGCTGAGAATCAGTCCAAGAAACCCGGCAAAGATTTTGAGCATTCCACCCAGCAGTCCACCGGCGACGAGGCTGATCGCTTCTCGGTTATCGCCATGATCGGTGTCGCCTGCCTCCAGCACCGCCGCACACGCAACTCCCTCGGGATACGGCAAGTCATCGTTGTCTACCACAAAGACTCGACGCATC
>JARGNK010000126.1 GCA_029213145.1 Rubripirellula sp.
TAAGTGAGATGGCGATCTTGTCACTATCGGATGCTGCCAGTTCACGCTGTTTGAGAAGCTGCTGGACAGCCCGATCAACCTCTTTCTCCGTGATCGGCTCTTCTCTGAAGGATTGTTCCAACGCTTCGATCAGCTTAACGCGGGCCTGTTCAATCGATTCCGACACAGGAAGCTCGGCCATCGCCAGCAGCAGGCCTGGCTCTGCGAAAGCAAAACTGAAAGCGTAGATATTCGAGGCAATCTCCGTTTCGACCAATTGACGATAGAGTCTGCCACTCGGCTCGTCTCCGAGGATGTACGACAGCACCTGAATGGCCGGATAGTCTGGATGGCTGGAGGCCGGAATGTGATAGGCGGCACCTGCCAATTGGATTTCGCTCACTCGGCGGACAACGACCGTTCGCTCACCATCTTGCGGTGGTTCAGTCGTGTAGGTGCCGTCGATTGGCTGTTCGGGACGAGGAATCGCACCGAAATAGGTTTCGATATGTTTGAGGGCCTCCTCTGGCTCAAACTTACCCGCGACGACCAGCATGACGTTGTCGGGGCGGTAATATTTGCGATAGAACTTTCGCAGTCGTACGACGGGAACCCGCTCGATATCGCTACGGTTTCCGATGGTCGTCCGGCCGTAATTGTGCCATTCGAAGGCGGCCGATTGCATTCGTTGCATCAGGACGCGAGTTGGCTGATTTTCGCCACTCTCGAATTCGTTGCGTACAACGGTCATCTCCGATTCGAGGTCTTCCCCGCGAATCAGGCTATTGACCAAGCGATCCGCTTCCAGGCGAATCGCGAATTCAAGATTGTCGCCGGTTGCTGGCAAGGTTTCGTAGTAATTGGTTCGGTCGGTCCAGGTCGTGCCATTCATCGATCGTCCGGCGCCGCGGTCCTTCAACGCCTTGGGGATATCGGGATGTGTTGGGGTGCCTTTGAACAGCATGTGCTCCAAAAGGTGTGCCATGCCAGCTTCGCCGTAACCTTCATGTCGAGAGCCGACAAAAATGGTCATATTGACCGTCACCACCTCTTTACTGGCATCGGGGAAAAGCAGCACGCGGGTCCCGTTATCGAGTTGATACTCGGAGATACCTTCAATTTCCGTAATGTTCATCACCGCTCCGCCTGATGGTTTTGCTGATTGCTTCCCCCCGCTGGATTGGTTTCCGCCAGCGTCCTGGGCCACCGCGAATTTCGCCGGGCCGTTCAGGCTCAGCAGCATCGCGCAAGCAAAGGTAAGTCGAATCAAATTCGTATTATGTTTCAAAATCGTCGTAGTTAGCGGCACCACAGCACAGCTCCTTCGCGGGAAATTCGGCACATCCAACGCACGCGGTGATTGTAGCGTGGAGGCGTTAAGTGAGAAGTGGGAAGCGGAAGTCCGATGCCGAGGGGGAGCGGCTGTCCTAGAGACGGACTTGGATTTCCCCATTCAGTTCTCGGACCTCGTACGTCCGCTGAAGTGGTTGGCGATTGATCGTCTGAATTCCTGTTTCCAGTTCGTACTGCCAGCCATGCCAAGGACAGGTCACGCATCCGTGGGCGACTTCGCCTTCCGCGATCGGACCACCCTGATGAGCACACATTCCGTCGATTGCAAACAAGCGATTTTGATACCGGAAAATCGCCAGAATGTGTTCTCCCACAACGACTTCCTTTGGCGATGCCGCTGTCACGGATTCACAGCTGGCGACGGTGGTCCAAGTTTCACTCATGGGATCGAATACGTGTTGTGGAGAGAACCGGAATCACCTTCGAGGGTGTTGGCTCGTTGGCCACTCGTTCAAATAAGTTAACCGACTTGGGTTCCCCGGAGGCGATTTGATGGTACCGGCGGCTGCCGCCGGACCGCTCATCCGTTGTCGGGTAGCGTTGGGTTTAAGGTAGCCCTGTTCGACGTTTGAAGCAGCACGATGCTGGGCTGGTTTTGGCCCAGCATCGGCGATTCTGCCGGCGTCAGCGGTTGGCGGAACCCGCATCAATTTTCCTTGTCGACGGATCCGTTGGGTCTGATCAGTCGACGGGAAATCCACGTTTTCGCAACAACGCGGTGGTGTCGACGTCTCGGCCCCGAAATTGTCGAAAACCGTCGGCGGCATCAATCGTGTCGCCGATGCTCATCACGTTGTCGTGAAGACTCTTTGCGACTTCGGGGTCATAGAATCCACCTGCTTCTTCAAATCTTTCGGCGGCATCCGCCGTCAACGCATCGGCCCACAGGTAACTGTAGTAGCCAGCTGAGTAGGCATCGCTGCTAAAAATATGCATGAATTGAGGAGTCCGGTGCCGCATTGGCAACTCCTCAGGCATTCCCATCTCGGCGAGCGTTTCTCGCTCAAATTTGTCGGGGTCGATATCGACATCTCCGGCCAGGTGCAGCTTCATATCGATCAGAGCGCTGGCAAGATATTCGGTGGTGGCATACCCCTGGTTGAATTTGGATGCCTTGCGAATCTTGTCCAGCAACGCTTGGGGGATTGGTTCGCCAGTTTTGTAATGAACCGCGAACTGGTTTAAAATTTCTGGCGTTTCCAGCCAATGCTCGTTGATTTGGGAGGGGAACTCAACGTAATCGCGGGCAACGGAAGTCCCGGACTGTGAAGGATACTTGACGTTGCTAAGCAAGCCGTGCAACGCGTGGCCAAACTCATGGAACAGCGTGACCGCGTCGTCCCATGAGATCAGCACAGGCTCATCGTTGGCACCTTCGATGAAGTTTGAGTTGTTGGAGACGATCGGGGTGATCGATTGGTTCATGTTTTCTTGGGCGCGGTAATCCGTCATCCAGGCACCACTCCGCTTGCCCTCTCTTGCGTAGGGATCGAGGTACCAAAGGCCAATGTGTTTGCCATCGGCATCGGTGACTTCCCACACCGTCACATCGGGATGAAAGACCGGGATCCCGCTGAGTTGCTTGTAATGCAGGCCATACAGTTTGGTAGAAGCCCACATCATGGCTTCGATCAGCTTGTCCAATTGCAGGTACGGTTTGACTTCGTTGAAATCGAGATCGTACTTGTCTTTGCGGACTTTTTCGGCGTAATAGCGGTAGTCCCAGGGGGCGATCTTGATTTTGACTCCCTCGGCATCCGCGATCGCCTGCATATCGGCAACTTCCTCTTTGACCCGTGCTAGCGCTTTGGGCCAGACTTTCATCATCAAGTCCATTGCGGCTTGAGGGTCTTTGGCCATGGTCGGTTCCATCCGCCAGTGAGCATGTGTTTTGTAGCCCAGCAGCTTGGCTCGGGCCGCTCGAATTCGGAGGATTTCCGCGATGATTCGATTGTTGTCATGCTCATCGCCGTTGTCGCCGCGATTGTAATAATTTCGCCACACTTTCTCGCGCAGCGGTCGGTTATCGGCGTACGTCAGAAACGGATCCATGGACGAGCGGGTATTGGTCACTGCCCATTTTCCACCCTTGTTGTTTCTTGCTTCGGCAGCAGCCGCCATGGCGGCGACAACACTGTCCGGCAACCCAGCCAAGTCGGCTTTGTCGTCGATCCAGGTGACATAGCCTTGTTCGTCTTCCAGCACGTTCTGGCTGAAATCAGTGAAAAGGCGAGCCAAGCGAGTGTTCATCTGCGACAGTTTGGCCTTCTCCGCAGAGTTGAGAGCCGCCCCCTTTCGTAGAAATGTCTTGTAAAGATCGTCCACCAGTCGCCGCTGAGCGAGATCGAGCTCTTTGTTCTTCATCGCGTCGCTGTTGTAAACAGCAGCGATCCGAGCGAATAGTTTCTCGTTCTGGTACACGCTGTCTTCGAATTCCGACAGCATCGGCACCACAACTTTCTCCAAGTCGGGCATTGGGCCAACATTGAGATTCGATGTATAGACAAAGAAAATCGACTGCAACCGACTCATCGTCCTGCCCGAATTCTCATACGCAACCATCGTATTTTCGAAGGTTGCCGGTTCGGGGTTTTCAGCGATTGCCTCGATTTCCGACTGGCTGATCCGAATCGCTTCCTTAAAGGCTGGGACGAATTCTTCCTGACGAACCAAGTTCCAGGGCGGGACACCGCCATGGGGCCCCGTCCAAGGTTTTAGCAGTGGAGAATTTGACACATCGATTCCTTCTTGGGATTGTCCAGATGGCGGGTTCCAACCCGTCACCAACAGGGCGAGGGCGAGGGTAGTCGACAGGCGCACGTTCACGAGCAACATCCTGGGGTGAAAAAGACAAAGGATAGGTCCCGGAATTCTACCAACTTTGCTGCCGACCGGTTTGTTGCTGCGGCCAATGGTTTGCGACTCGCACGGTGCTTGGCTCGTGGTTGCGATTCACCTCGATCGAATACGTTCATCCAGGGCAGACCCGTGATCTGCCCCGCAAACTCGGGTTCTAAAGAGGTAACCGTTGGGCCATTGGAGCGTTTTGGAAACTATTGAGTGTTTTTTTGCCAAGCTGTCCCCCGCTGTCCCGCCTGAAATTTCAGCGTTTCCAACTGGGAAATCAGCTCGGTATTCTTGCAGTCAACGACAATTTCGACGTTCGTTACCCGCTGCTGCTCCAATCGTTGCAGGGTTGCTCCAATCAGATAGCATTCGGCTGCCGTCAATGTGCCACGTTCATGGCAGGCTCCCAAGTCAATGATTGCCATCGCTGGATCCATGACTTCTGCTTCGGGATCACTGCACCAAAGCGAAATCGCGGCCAATTCTTCACCGCTCGCATTGACTAGCTGGATTTTTTCAACATCCATATGCGACATCGCTGCCGCTTGGCGGGGAGCATGATAAACGTGCGGCGTTTGTGTGAGCCGGGCGTTGCGTCTCAGTTGAATCGCATCACGGTTCACCGGTGGCCGGTACTGGAAGGTGGTTGCAACCATCTGAACAAATTCTGGTTCCGCTACGAATTCGGCTGCTTTCAGCAGGCTGATGGTTCGCTGGTCCAGCAGGGAAATCGCTGTTCCGTGGCCAAGTGGATTCAGTCCCGCGTATCCATAGGTGTCGTCTCGGATCAAACCAACTTGAATTCTCGAGCGTCCCGCTTCGATGCAACGTGTTTCTACGGCAAGCAGCAATTCTTTGCCGGCCTGATCATCGGTAGGCAAAAAGCAAAGGGCGCAAACGTAGAATTTCGTCGAATCATGTTGGCAGGGTGCAAAGGCGATCCAGCCCGTGGGACCCTCTGGTCCAACGTTTACCAGCAAGTTTGATGGTTGAAAAAAGATTCGGGCTACGACTGCCTGTTCAAACTTTGACAAGCTGACGATTGGCGGTCGCCCCAATGCGGAGAAGTGCTGGATCCATATTTCCAGCAGTTGGGGCAGGTCCGAGTTGCGAAAGGGCCGTATGCTCATTCCTGCATCATGCCAAAATGAGCGGCCAGCGAGAAGGCTTCCTTGGGAACGATCGTCATAATCGTTACGGTCGTCACTTATTGACGCTCTTACCGGCCTTTCACGAACAATCCAAACTTACGGGCCGAGCTTTCTGGCTGATTGGTCGATGCATTTGGTACCGGCCGAGGGCTATCCGAGTGGATCGCCTAACGCATGGCTGAGCGGGTCATTGCCGAAACGATCGTGGTGTGGGATTGCGATCGATGACGCGGTGATTTTCTCTCGCGGAGTTTGTATTGAGCGGTGGGATGACGCTTGGGCGCGTTGTCCCACCGCTTTTTGCTTGCGATGTTCTTCGTCGCTTTCTGGATACAGATAGGCCGATAAGCTTTCTTGGTTCAGTTCAGTTCGGAAATGAATTTCCGGCACGCTTAGTTTTGTATTAGCCGATGGGCTGTATTTCTGTCATGGGCTGTATTTCTGTCATGGGCTGTATTTCTGTCATGGGCTTTATTTCTGTCATGGGCTGGGATCGGCTCCACCTCGATGACATTCGCACAACTGTTTTCTGCTTGCCCGCCTAGTTTTGACCGGTCGCTGCTTTGTAATGTGTGATTATTTAGTCTTTCCGTAATTTTTCGGGAAAGCGGAAGAACCGTTGATCGAAAATGTCGTCCGACGTGTACCAAGTGGACCCATCTGGTCGCTTGAACATCCGATCACTTTCTTGTTTGCTGAGTGGTCGAGCCCCGACCCGTCCAAAAACGGCAATTTGATTACCGCTCTCGTCCACCGCTCGATCGCGGTCCATGCCGCGACTGACCGCCAACGCGTGCCCATTCTTTGGCAGCTTGTAGGTCGAAACGAGGTACGGCATCGGTCGAGGTGAGAAACCGTCGTTGCCAGGAACTTCAGGACTGGTCAGCTGAATGACTCGCAGCCCATTTTTTCCATCAGCGACATAGGCGAACTGGCTGACGTTGGTGATCCCAAGTTGCACATCATGCGCGTCATTGATGCAGCCATTGGCATCGTAGATTTGATCGAGGTGAGCCTGCAGCGGGCGTTCAACGTTTAAAATCGCCAAGCCATGCTTGCCTGCCGCGACATAGGCGTAGGTGCGGGCAACATAGATGCCATGTGCGTCAGCCAGTGGGACCACATGCTTGATCTGCGGATGGGCCATGTCGCTGATGTCTAATACCTTGACTCCCTCGCGGTCGGTGATGAACGCGTAACGGAACTGAGCCGCAACCGCATGCGGATGATTCAGTTCCTCATGTCCGATGTGGTGAGTCACCTTGGGGCAGGTTGGATCGCTGATATCGACAACGACCAGGCCTTCGTGACAGCAGATGTATGCATAGGTTCCCACAATCGAGATCGATTCGGCGCCATCCAGGATGCCATTTGGATTAAAGGTTAATGCCCGTTCGAGGTAATTGTTCATCGGGTTACCATCCAAGAGCGTTCCAGCACCCACCAGAATCAGTCCCTCTTCACGGTCAGTGACATAAATGTAGGCATACATGCCGTGAACGGCTGATTCTTCGTTGGTTGGGTCTTGTTTCCGGGTTGGGTCTGGAGCGATGGTGGTCGGCGCAGCGACACCCGTGGCGTATTTCGACCGAACATAGAATCGTTGTCCAACCGGCGAGACAGGAGCGGAAGTAATCCGCTCGCTAAACGCCTTATGATCGATGAAGGCGATGTCAAACACTCTGAGGCCTCCTTCACCACAAGCTGCGTAGAGGTATTCACCGCGGTGTTGCAGGTCGAGGATTTCTGGCTTGCGGAACCGAAGCGACAAAGCTTCGATGATGTCGCGGCCGGGATGCTCATGCGAATGTTCGAGTTTCCGACCGTGCTCGAGGTGTTCCTCGTAATTTTCCGGGTAGGCCAATTGATGCAGCGAACTGCCGATCACGGCTTGGGGTTCGGTGGTTTCGGTTACCACGACGGCCTCAAAGCCGTGCTCGCCGGCGGCAATGTAACAGTACTTTCCGATAAAGTTCGTGTAGCCCGTTCCCTGCATCAGCAACTGCGCCATGATCGCATTGTTGTCACCATTACCCGATAAATGGCAGTCCGTGCAGCTTTTTGTTTCATAAACCCCGGAGGCAGCATGGTTGGATTCATTTTCCCAGCCAGCTCCCCCACGAACGGTGTGTGGCACGTTGGTGCTGAACGCGATACCGCTCATCCCGTCGCCGCTGATGGTTTGCTGTTGCGTGTAGATCGCTTCCCGATTGGCGTTGTAGCTGGTTACGTGAATCGCACAGCTACTTCTTGCAGGTCCAATTCGGTTACCAGTTACGTTTCCGTCCCGAGCGAGCATAAACACATCGTCTCGGAGCGTTTGGAAGTTGTAACTTGTTCGATTTCGCGTGACGTCACCGCGATTATGAAGCTCCGGTGACTTAATGTTTGCTCGCTGTGGCAGGTGGCATCCGAAGCAGCTTGGGTTCCATGAACTGTGGCAAGAAATGCAAGACATGTTCTCGTTTCGATGAGCACAGCCAGTTAGGTCCGCTTTGCTTGTTCCACCCCATTCCAATTTTCCGTCCTCGGCCATGCGGACGGTCTTGGCTGCATGGCTGCGTGGGTTGTAGTGGTCACTATCAGGTCGAACGGTGTCCGCGGTTTGGGTGACTTCCCAATAGAGATCGGGTTCGACGGTGCTGCGCTGGATCAGCTTGGGTTCCTGGCCGGGCTCACGCAGGATTTCAAAGCGTGGTGAGTCAAACGTCGTTCGCATCGCCAAGAGGTTCGATCCGCCGTCGGGTGCCGCTGGTCCGCTCGTCGGCAATCTTGGTGCTTGTCCACTCGCAAGTTGGGCCTCCACTTTTTTGACCAGTGATTGCTCCGCCGTGCCATGGCAATCGATGCACTGGATCTCAATCGCCGCGCGAACTTCGTTATAGAGTTTTGTATTACCGTGGCTGTCTTGGTAGAAGTGACAGTCGGTGCAGTGCATGCCTTTTTCCATATGGATGTCCATCATATGGACCGGTGCGTCCGGGCGGCATTTGCCTTGCTGTTTCTCTTGCGCCGTTGTCGGGGCGACGGCCGTTTGCAATTGCTCGTTTTCGACGTTCTCAATTCGATCGTTCTTCCAATCAAGTAGAGTGCCCGCACGGTCTTTTTTGAACACTGCGCGGTAGACCCAGCCGTGACCATGGAAATCGGCGAATTGAGTATGCCGCAAATGAGGATTCAAATCACTGACATTGGACAGGAATTCGGGATCGCTCCAGTGGCCTCGAGCGGCCGCTTCGTTTGGATTTGATTCTGTCGCCCGAATGTAATCCTCTGCGGTCAGATGCTTTTGCTCGTGTGGGTACATCAACTCAGCATCTGTTTCGTTATCCCACCACATGTAACCGAGATAACTATTCAACACATTCGTGCCTGGGTGGACGTGGCACACCATGCATTGGCTGGTGGGCATTCTTAATTCAAATTTGTGTTGGATCGGGTGACCGGGTTGATCCTTGGGGATCGTCGGATCGATATATTTAACCCACTCGTCCCGTTCGGCCGCGGCGGTCCCACGGTTGCCATATTTGGCCAGGAACCCGCTGGCGGTCGCGTCGCGGTCGTTTGCATAGAGAACATGACAGGCACTGCAGCCGCTGCTGCGGTAATCACCAGCGTGATCGTTCGTGCCAAGGAAATTCAGGGTTGGATCAAGCAAACGAGTTTTAGCTAACCCAATGAATACCGGGTCGGTGCGATTTTCGGTACCCAATCCACGTACGCTTAGCCGTTCACGCGGACGACCCGGTTCTTCGAGCGTTTCCGGGATTCCCACCTCAGCTTTGAACCGGCCGCCTCGCTCGAAAATCCGCAGCACGTTACCGGGTTGCGTTATCTGATAAGGAATCAGTGGCTGCAAATATGGCAAAACACCTTTGTTGCGGATTTCCTCGGGAGTTGGTTGAGGAACGGTTTGCAAAATCTGGGGCACGCCGCTCATGCTGTACGATTCGCCGAAACGAGAATACTTTTCGTCGGTGCCGCCATTGTTATAAAGAGCGGCTCCCCAGAGCATGCAGCCATGGGTCATCATGCTTTTGCGGAGTTGCAACACCTCGTTGGCGTGGCATTGACCACACGCAATGTGCGCAACGCGTAAATCCCCCGGGTTCATAAACCGGATGAATTTAGGATCCTCGTGGTTGAGCAGGGTATAGCTGCGAACGGGATTGCTGCTGCCCTTCCAAGCAGGTGCGAATTTGGGCCAAACGTGCGCGCCTTTTAGATCGTATCGAGTGGCATCACCTCCATGGCAATCGGTGCAACCAATCTGAATGCTGTTGACCGGATGCATGTGTCCCACGTCGGTATGGCAATGGATACAACCTTCGCTTTTAAATTGTGCGTCCTCCTTCGTCTGCCGAATCAGGTCGACCGCTCGTAGATCGTTGGGAATCGGATAAGACGGGTTGTCAGCGATTCCAAGTCGGCGAGCCAGGTCCCAGGGATCGTCACCGCGAACGCCGATACCCGGTTCGCTTGCCCCCACGGTGTTGGCTCCGGTACTGGGTTGTCCGTGGTAACTTCTCGGTAATGGGATTTTTTCGGCTGGGATCTGGTAGCCGGATGGCAACGGAGTCGGTTTGGGGACGAGCTCTTGAACGCTTGGTTTAGCAATGCTCGGTGGTGGTGCCGGCGTGTTTGTATCGGGCTTTGCAGACCGGTCAGTCAATGAAAGCGTGACGCTCGCCTGGACGACTTTGCCTCCCGCGTCTTGCTCTTCGCCTTCGCCATATGCGGTCGCGAGATAGCTGCGGAGTTTCGCAATCCGCTCCCTCGGCGACTGAGCGTTGACCGAGGAGGTAGATCCGCATACTGCCAGCAAGGCAATGGTCAACAGGATAGCGGGTGGTTGAAAAAGACGTTTCATGAGTCCATTCACGATTGGGTTTGCCGAAACTCCTTGCCGGCAGCTGTATCCGTGCCGCCCAATAAACAGGCGGCTCGAATGCGATCAATATTCTAAAATCACTTCCAAAAATCCGGAAACTGGATTTGAGGTTTTGCCATTCAAATTCTGAAATAAGGAGTCATATCCAGCACCGGTCAACAACGTGGATAAGCCTGCCAGTAACTCAATGTTGTTGTTGAGCAAAGGGCGATACTCCAATCCCGTACTTAAGTCGGCACCGATGAAATGTTCAACTTCGCCGACAAATAGGTAGGTTTCCAAGACTTCTGTCTTATCAAACCATAGGAAGTTGACGTTGTTGATTGTCTTCAGACGGGGGGTGATGTCAGCGTCGATGCCGAGATTAAAGAGATGCAAGCCTGGATTGACGAAGTTGGTCTGCCCCTGAAACTTGGTGTTCCGCATGCTCGCACCCAGACTCTCACGGTTGGTTAGTTCGACGCCAAATAGGCGGATGCCCTGGCGACCCCAGTAACTGAACTCCTGCCCCGCGAAATTCGGATTTGCGAAAATTGCGTCGAACCCGGTCGCTCGGCCATCGTTCGGATCGCTGTCACCCGAATTGTAGAAATATGAGGTTCGGAAGCGGACCCAGTCGCGATCGTACGATAATTCCAAGGCAGCCAAGTAGGCACTGATGTCGACTTCACGGCCCGCGATCGGGTTCAGGTCGTCGCGGCCGAGAACATAATAGAACGCACTGCTGACATTGATTCGTTCAATGTGTCCGTTGCTTGCCGTTCCAAAGTAGTAACTGCGAATGTCGTGCGGCACTGCCACGCCTACGGGATCAGGCCGTACTAGGAATCCGTTGCGGTCAAATTCCATTGACGGTTGATCGTGGTTGTAGTGAAACGAAAAGTTGACGTTGTAGCCGGGGTACAGGAAATCTTGGCGGTAATAGTTTGCGATCAAAGTGTTCTGGTGCCGGTCTTTGTCGAGCCGATTCAGTTGGCTGTTTGTGTCCTTTTCCATCTGGTCAAACCAGATCACATTAAATTGATCGCGATTGCTGTTGCGAGTTCCGAACAAGCGAACGCCGCGGTTGATGTCATTGAAAATGAACCCGCGGAAATCACTCACAAATAGTTGGCTACCTGCCCTCACGGAGGCAAAGTCATAGTATGGGCTAAGGTCAGAAAGCTTAATTTCGCCAAACCATTCTTCCAACGCGAAGTAATCGCGGTACCGACTCGTGCCATCCAAGACATTTGGGCTGACGACAGCTAGCTCGTCTGCAACAAACGCGTTGAAGTTGTAAATCAAATCAAGCTTGACTCGCCAATCGGGTGGCTTGAAGAAGGTATTGCCATGAAACAAGTCAAAGGCAAGTTGGGTCTGATTAATAAAAGTAAAAGAGTCGGGATCGCCAAAGAAAGCTGCTGAGCCAGGATTTCGGCTTGCTTCGAACGGTGTGGTTGGCGTCGGCAGTTGTCGCGCCTCGAAAAGGGACAGGTTCACTCCAGTCACGTTCAGGAATGTATGCTGCCCGATGATCGGGTAGTCACCCTTGAGAACGTTTTGGTTGTAGGGATCCCACCAAGCACCCTTGATGCCGGGGTAGTCATCCATGATTGGATGGCCCTTGCCGTAGCGATCAGAATTCTGTTGGCCTAATCGCCAGCGATCTTCCACTGGGATGAAATGGCTGCTTTGCTGGGTTTCAGTCGGGAGCACGCCGCTCGGTCCGGTGAATCCATAAGGGGCTTCGTGTGGAATCACATACAACGGATTCCGATGATCTTCCTCCGGCCCAATCATCGGGAGCCGTTCGGCGGGTTCATCCGGATTTCGTAAAACGCTCGGGCGTGTTGTTTCCGGTTGTGATTCGGCATCAGGCCGGATCTGGGTAAATTGTGTGGTGAACCCACCGTCTCGCCCCACAAGCGTCGCCTGAATTCCTTCGTCAGAGACGATGAGCGGCACGACCGGTGCTTGTAGGATCCGTGCAGAAGACGCTGCACCCGAGTCAACTTCCAGGTGGTCGCCGAATGACGGCGACTGGGCGGCTGCGGGAACGCAGAACCCGGAGGCCCAAAGCCCGGAGATCCCCAGGACAGAGATCCCTAGCACAGAGGTCCAGATCAGGGTCCTTAACCCTGGCATCGAGACATGGCAGCGGCACCAAGTGGATCTCATGAGCCCAGTATTGATCAGGAAGTATTGCAGTTTGATTCAAGGAAAAATTGAATCTTTCTGTTCGTTCTCAGCGATCAACACCTCCACGAACCGTTGACTTTATCGGTTCTAACGATGGTAACACTCGTATCGAATGCAATCACATTCGGGTTTTTTCTGATGAAACTGAGAGTTTCTGAGATCCAGCTCGTCAAACCAGGGGCTTTGAGTAGCATAGGTGGTGAGGGCGCATCTTTGTGCCGATTTCACGATTTAGGCTAACTCGCACTACCGTTGCTGGGGGGGAGGGCCGTGAAATCACCGCATTGCTAGCTAGAGAAGTGATATGACTCGACGGCGTCGACCATCCAAGTCGCTGAAGCGAAAATCCCGGATATTGCGGAGTGAGCGTCTGGAAGCTCGTCAACTGATGGCGGGTGATTTGTCTTTACATAATGAGGCGTTACCAAGTGATGTGAACGGTGACGGAAATGTCTCGCCGGTCGATGCCCTCGCCGTCGTCAATTACCTCACTCGAGCGCATTCGGCTGAAGGTGAATTCCTTGGTTCGATTCCGACGTCCAACAAACAGGTGGACGTTGATAACAATGGTGCTGTCACGGCGAAAGATGCTTTGATGGTGATCAATGATCTCCGCGCCGAGGGTGAGATCATTCCTGCTAGAACGGGGCGGCCTGGCGATCTGGACTTTACCCTTTTCCCCAAGGCAGCGGATGTCGATGCGGTGGGCGATGCCCTGTTAGACATTGATGTACTGACGAACTTCAAGACTTTGGATCCGGCGAATCCAACGTTCGAATACGCTTCAAGATTCAATCTTCAGCATCGGCTGGGGCTCGATCCAAGTGATTTGACTAAGCCAAGTGCGAATGAAATCAATTCGGCGGATGTGCAGGCTTTGCTCGATCGAGCGTCGGCGGCAACCACGAGTGATGACGCGATCATTGCAGTGGTCGATCGCAATGGTACGATCTTGGGCGTTCGGGTGGAGTCTGGTGTTAGCTCGAATCTGACGGGAGTCGGCAAGGAAAAAGCGTTAGCCTTCGCGATTGACGGTGCGATAGCGAAAGCGCGGACCGCAGCTTTCTTCAGTAACACTGCGGCACCACTGACCAGTCGCACGATTCGTTCACTCAGTCAGACCACGATTACGCAGCGAGTCGTCGAATCTTCCCCTGTGGCAACCACGCAGGAATTTGTGGGGCCAGGTCTTGTTGCTCCCATTGGTGTCGGTGGTAAATTTCCGCCGGAGGTGAACTTTACACCGCAGGTCGACCTGTTTGGGATTGAGCACCAGAGTCGAGACAGTCAGCGACATGCAGGGCCGGATCAGATCAAAGGAAATACCGATGATTTTTATCTGCGAACGCGATTCAATTCAGACCCAGCGCAAATCACAGCGAACGCGGAACAGTTTTCTCAAACTTGGCCAGAGTCTTACGGGATCCAGACGGATCAATTTTATGACTCGATGACACGGGGTGTCGCGACCATCCCCGGCGGCATTCCTTTGTTCAAATTGGTGACTGATTCGGCTGGTAATTCAATTCCAAGTCTCCCGACCAGTCAACAAATCAATTTGGTCGGAGGGATTGGTGTCTTTTTCCCCGGTGAAGATGGGTACGCTTCCCACGAGCAGGGGTTTGAGCATCAGTCAGAACGCGCCGCTGCAGGATTAGGTGTTCAAAGCGAAAAAGAGAGGACTAACGCTGAGAAGGTGCTTGAAGCCGAGTTTGCAGCGCTTGTTGCAGCAGCCGGAACAGGCAGTTTGTTCAACCCAGCCCAGTCCGCGTTCCGTCGTGATTTATCTCGATTTAATGACAACCTGCCACCTGCACCACGGTTTGTTTTACCCACGGGCCGGATCGATTTAGTTGGGATCACGCTGGAGATTTTTGGACCAAATCCGGATCGTTCGTTTAGAAAGCCAGGAATTGATCGCTTGCTGCATGTGGGGGATCAAAAGTTTGGCGGTCGTGGGTTTATCTCAGGCGATCTTCAGCCCATCAATGCAGCCGGAGATTTGCTGCAAGATGGCCAACCGGTGCCCGAGGGATGGCTGGTCGCCCCGAAAGACTCTGCGATGGGCGGGTTAACGGCTGAAGCCGTCGATCAAATCGTTGCCAATGGGGTGATTGAGGCACAGCGAACTCGCGCCGCTATTCGATTGGATATTGATAACGGCTTTAAACCGGGAGCTCGCACGAGCATGGTACTGGCGGTTGCCGACACCGATGGCGAATTGCTGGGTGCTTATAGGATGCCGGATGCCACGATTTTCTCCATCGATGTTGCGATTGCTAAGGCTCGCAACACGGCCTACTACGCCGATCCCGATGACTTGCAAGATCCGGACCGATTGGATTTCAACAACGACGGAGTCTTTGGGCCAGTTGCGACGTCACGTAGTGATTTGAGTGGTGATACGGTTCCATTGGGAACAGCGCTGACGAATCGAACTTTCCGGTTTGTCGTTGAGCCACGTTATCCAAGTGGTATTGAACTTAATCCAGCGACGGCGGACGGATTACTCAATGATCCGAATTTAGATCTGTGCGATCAAAAACCGGTTTTGTGTTTGGACGTCGCACCCCAAAGCATCCTACGAATGCCGGGGATCAATCCTTTGACGGCGGAGAATTTGGTTGACGACCAGCCATTACGTGCTGAGGTTTATGGTTCCGCCGCGAATACGTTTAGCGTCCTGGCTTTTGACGCGTTTAACCCGAGTCGTAATTTTCGTGACCCTGGTGACGCCAGTGTGGTGATCCATGGTGATGGTGCCTTGGAGCCCCTGGCCAATCAAAATGGGATCGTTTTTTTCCCGGGCAGCACTCCGCTGTATTTAAACGACGATCCGAATGCTTTGGTTGGTGGTTTCGGTGTCAGTGGTGACGGCGTCGATCAAGACGATGTCGTCACTGTGGCCGGACAAGACGGGTTCGCGCCGCCTCAGGAAATACGCGTCGATTCTTACATCGTTGCTGGTGTTCGGTTGCCGTTCCAGAAATTCAATCGCAGTCCGTTCACTCCCTAGCGGCACATGAAGTATCAGCTAAGCAAGGAGCTGATACGCGCCGTCATTGATTGAAGTCAGGTTTTGGCTGATTCGATGGCCGTCAGGGGCGATCGCAAGCGTTTTATCTTGCGGTCCAGCCTCCATCGACGACGAGCGTACTGCCGGTCGTGTAGCTTGCAGCATCGCTCGCGAGATAAATAGCCGAGCCTTGGATTTCTTGGAGTTCGCCCCAGCGGTTTAAGGCAACTGCGCCGACGATAAATTTTTTAGCTTCTTCGGTTTCGGCGATTGGTTCATTCATGGGGGTCAAAAAAGGACCTGGACAGATTGCATTTACCGTGATGTTATCGTCTGCAAGCTCGAGCGCGAGGGCTCGCGTCAATTGAACGACAGCACCTTTGCTAGTGGCGTAGGGGGTGCGATTGGCCAGGCCGACCAAACCTAGTGTGCTGGCCAAATTGATGATTCGACCTCGTCCTTGCTGCTTCATTGGGCCAACGACCGCTCGGCAGGCAATCCAAATTCCGTCAACATTGATCTGTTGGACTTCTCGGAACTGTTCGAGCGTTAATTCCTCGATTGGGCCGCGAATGTTGATTCCGGCATTATTAATCAATGTGTCGATGCGGCCGAATCGCTGGATGACTTCGGCGACGACCGATTCAATTTGATCCGGAGCGGTCACATCGGCCTCGAAACCGATCGCATCGACTCCGAAATCGGCAGCAATTTCACGAGCGGCCTGATCGACTTCCGACTGGTTTCGGCTAACCAACGCGATCCGCGCGCCGGCCGAAGCAAGCCCCGCCGCCATCGCTTTGCCGAGTCCTTTGGAGCCGCCGGTCACGAGGGCAACGTGATCGGTCAAATCGAAAAGTTTGATGCCTGGCAGCATGATGGTTTCAAGTGGATTTGGGGGGGGCTTGTCGTCCGCCACCACTGTTTGCTGGCGGGGTCTGTCTGACTCGACTGATCGGGCGGCGTTTAATTGGAGCCAACGCATGCTGGCTCTGGTAAGCCACCTCGGCGATCATCGAGTCGACGCGATTGCGACAAACCGCATAGATCGCCAGTGAGGGGATGGCCACGATCAGTCCGCCAACGGTGGTCACCAACGCCTGGTAAATTCCTTCGGCAAGGTCTCCCGCCCCCGCGGCACCACGAGTGGTGGCGACTTGTTGAAAGGCAAAGATCATGCCGGTGACTGTTCCCAGCAAACCGACCATCGGAGCAATGTTACCGATGACAGATAAGTATTCGATTCGTCGCATCAGTCGCGCGGCTTGTTGAGCCAGCGAATCTTCGACCGCTTTCTCCACTTCTCGCCAGCCGAATTCCAGTTCGGTTAAGCCCGATAAAAGAACGACACTCAGGACACTGGGGGCGCGACGGCAGGCGGCATCGGCTTCCGCTGGTCGACCGGTTAACAGGGATTGGCGAACTGCGTCGCTGACACCATCGGGTAAGATTTCGCGTCGTCGAAGTGTCATTACCTGATCGAACAACAGGTAGGCGGCGGTGACACTGAGCGCAAAGAGGATCAACAAGATCGTCAAACCAACTGGACCGCCACTGAAGATGATTTCCATCCACCCCGAGCTTGATTCGGATGCTTCGGGGGCGTCCAGTGAATCCGGGGTCGCAGCGGATTGGGCCAACAGGCATTGAACCGGCATCATGATCACGACAAATCTCCTGTGGCGGTTCCAGCGGAAAGCAGGAATTCCGCATCGGCGAGCAAGGGTTCGTCCCAACGTAGTTGCAAAACTCCATCTCGCTGCAGACGATCGATCACTTCATGATGTTGCCGTCGGATGTTGGCTTCAGCACGAGCGACCCGGCGACGACTTTGGGAAATGGTTAAGACGATCATTGCGAATAATGCAGTCGGCAGCAGCGATAAGATCAAACTGGTCAGCATCATCGATAAGTCGGGTCGCGGAAACAAACTCAAGTCACCAGCCAAATCTCGAAGTGTCGTGAAGCTTGCCGCGAAGTATCCCTGATATAAGGCCACGATGGGACCCGCCATCAATATCCAAAAAATGAGTGTGCCAACCAGGCCGCAGCCAACGGCGGTCAATCGAGCAACGGCGACCTGTTCAACCTCATGATCAAAAATCCGCTGGGAGCTTTCTTGCAGCGTGTCGATCCCGGAAAGATAGGCAACTTGGGATCTGGATTGATCGTCGGTGGTAATTCCACTGGCTTGTTGCGGTCGCGAAGCAGCCAATTCTTCCCGAAATCTGAGTGCTAACGGTTCCAAGCGATCAGCGACGGCAGCAGCGCTGCGTCGCCGCAAACCTTCACGAATGTCGGCTTGGGCACCACGGTCGGCCGAAAGGTTGCGTCCGCTACTCCAAACCACGCTGACCAGCGAAGGAAGGGATCCGGAAAGTGACATTAGCACACGGTCCCAGGCTCCGTGTGTCAAATTCAGCAAACCTAACACGGAGCGATAGGGAAAACAGATCGCGGCGGTGTCTGTTAGGAGAGATAGCCGGAGTCGCGATCTGACTGCGGCACGTAGTGGCCCGCCGCTGCCAACCAGTGATTCGGCGACCTCAGCAGGAAGAGCTAACGCTTCGTCGTTTAAATGTTTAACGGCTGCGGTCACGTTGGGTAACTGGCCGCTGAGCACGGAATGTAAAGCTGCTCGAAAACGGGCATCGAGTGCAGCGAGCCGAGCACTTCGACGACGGTCCCCTTCCCAGCTGCTACCCAACTCGGCTTGCAGCCGATTAGCGACTCGTTCGGCGGCCTCTGGGCCGACTGAATCAGGGGTTCGATCCTCAACATCAAAATCATCGATGATGACTGCGGGAGCGATCACGCTGGTGGGGGCAGCCTGTCGCATGCGGCTGATGAGTGAATCGATATCCGCATCGAGCATGTCGTCTCGTCGACGAACGGCATTCACCACCGGAACGACAACCGTACCTTCGCTGGCATGAGTAAGCATGCCAACCGCCTCGCTTCGAATTTGATCGCGGCGAACGACGAGCACCAGTACAGAAGCGAGCTGGAGCGCGCGGGCTGCCACGTCCGCGATTGAGCGGCGGTGTTCGGTTGCCCCTGGTGCGTCAACTAGCACGTAAGTTGCGCCGATGGACTGCATGTCGGCAGCTTTGCAATGCAAATAATTTTCGTGAATGGAATCAAGATCTGCGGGTGGACTCGGACCAATCCAAGTCAGTTTCTCGGTTGCCTCATCACCGTTGTTGCCACTCACGATCGACTTAGCCACGGGACTGGACCGAACCAGTTGTTGGATTAGCCATGATTTACCTTGGCCGGTCGCACCAACTACGGCGACGACAACATGGCCACTGCTGCGATCTTCGAGAACAAGTCGCCTTGCTTCCTCGTGCGTTTCGCATAATTCCAACACTTCGCGTCCGGTGGTGCTGTCACCGAGTACATGCACCGCTGAACGACGGACGCGGCGCAGGAAATCTTCTCCTGGGCTTCCCAAGGCCAGGGAATCGCCTTCATCGTGACTTGGTCGCGAGAATTTTTCGTTCATAACGAGAAGCTAAGTTCTATTTCGAGGAACGAGACGCTGCAATTCTTGACGAAACTCATCGCGAACCCGGTAGACGGGTAACGCTTTACTGCACGGCTCGCGGATAACGATTTTAGAGGGCCCGACCGGTTCCTTCACGCCGGCAATCTGAATCGTTTGCCGGGTTTCGGGACGAGCGACACCAAACGTATCGCAAAGCACGGCGTGAAAATCTGCGAGCTGCTGCCGCGCGGCTTGTTGTCCAACATTTCGCATATTTTGGCTGCCTGCCCAGAGCGTAGAGAGGGTCGTCAGTCCGGCGGCGGCCAAAAGTTCGGGAATCGATGCGGATGCAATCAGGTGGGTCGCTCCAAAGTCGATGGGGATCATCAACACACCGCCAAAGGTCGCCAGCATTGCCGCAAGTGGCGTCAGGCCGGCTGCTAGTTTTTTGTGAGTGGGAACTTCGTCCCACATGGTTCGAACCGCGTCGTCGAGCCGGCGTGGATCGAGCGAAGTGAAATCGTCTCGTTCAAATCGCAAGATCGCGGCGTCCGAACAATCCTCCCAGGTGTTTGAGTCGATTCCTTCGGAGTCCGAACACAGGTGCGAAAGCGCAATCAGTCCGCCGTGCCGTTCGATGGAACTTGCCAAACGTTGCGGAGTAAGAAGCCCACCATATTCACCGCGACGGAATTTGTCTTTGATCTCATCGGCTGTTCTTTGAGCAACTGCTGAGGGGGTGAATTGGCGAATCAGGTCACCGGCACCACCAAACACGCGTCGTACCTTGGCACTTAGACGCACGCCCCAACGGGCATACCAGGGGGCAGTTGCAGCAAAACTCTCGGACAATTGACGAACGATCCGCTCACTTTGATGCAGCCGCAGGTCGGTAATCTCACCCCCCACTTCGCGATGTGCAAAAAAGTCGACCGCGGCATCGAGCAAGCATTGCTGCGCCCGCGAAGTTGAGTTTTGGGTTTTGTCGGCACCCATATCGATTAAAGGAAGTGCGGAGTCCCAAATCACATTTCGCAAGTTGGTTTGTAACGCGAGTCGAAATTTTTCGAACAGCTTTCCGCGGTCCAGACGCAGCGGCAAGGCATGTAGCAAACGGTCGTCCGAAATGGCGGCTGGTGGATTATCATCAGCGTCTTCGGACAGCGAGAAAAAGACCGGCAGTGGCTCGCGATTGCGGGACTCATATGCTACCGCTGATTCATCAAATCCCGGGATGAAGGGCCGGCTAGTGGGAACTTCGAAATCGTAGGCTGCATAAATTGTTTCGATGCCATGGGCTTGCGCTAGAGGACGAAATGTGTCGAGAACTTGATCCGGTGATTGTCTAGCGCGAATCTTATTGACCGCTAACAAGCGGGGGACGCCTGGCATTAGATCTGAAGCGATCCTGAGTAGGTCGCCAAGTGTGCCGTCGCGAGACGATTCGGCCGAGGTGACAACTAGGAACGCACTGCAAAGGGTTGCGGCTCGACCGAGCAGTGTGCGTCTTTGATCCGGTGAACCAAGTCCAAATGCTTCATCGGATACGATATCGGGGCAATCGAGCAAGCCTAACCCAACCTCATCGAGCCAAGGATCAGTGGCAACCAGCGGCACCTGCAATGTTTGGTCGCTGCCGCCAAGGTTGTTGTACTGTTGATGCGCCTCGGTTGGGTTCTCGCTGAGCATTTCCGGTGGCTGCCCAATCGCCTCTCCGATGCGGCTCATCAACAGTCCCCACAACTCTGCATCCTGCTGCCATTCGCTCGGCAGCCACAAGACAAACCGATGCGTTCCTTGGTCATTGTTGGTTCCGCGTAGCGTTCGGGCCTGCCCCGATTCGCTAAGGAAAGTGGCGACCAAGCTCGTCTTGCCAGCGTTCAGCATTCCGGCGACTGCCACGGTCGGCCAATTCACAAGTTTGCCGGCGGTGCTCAGTTTGCGGCCGGTGGTTGAAATCTGGGCTGCGATTTCTGGGTTCAGACGCTGGGTGGCTGAGAGAAAACTTTCGCGAGAGTGATCAGGAAAAAAATACTCCACTGCTGCCCGACGATCATCGTCCTCCAGCAATGAGTGCAGGCCGGGCCAATCGATCGCTTCGGGTTCCTTATTTCGCCGAAATCCGAACTTCATATTAATTTTGGGTTGGCGGTTTGAGGGGTGTGTGATGACTTTCGCAGAAAGTTGAATCAGAAGGTGGTTGTTTTTCAGCAACGAGGTTGGCTTGCCGGGGCCAGCTTTCTGGCTGGGTTCGGCGAACTCGTTTACCTCCGTGAACAGTTCGGTCGTTTCGAGCTACTCTGCGGTCGATTCTATCTGTGGTTTGCCTTTTAGATTCTGTCCATGATTCGGATCTACATTTAATTGATTGTGCTGGGAGGCAAATTCGATTTCCCACCACTGCAGGGCATCGCCCCGAGTCCAATCATCCGCTTGGCATTGCAACAACGCTGATTGTAGGTCTTCGATTGATCTGGGGCGCTCGTTCGGGTCCTTTCGAAGGCAACTCATTAAAACATTCTGCAAATCTGCCGGCAGCGGCCTCCCAAGACGTTCCTCTGGCTTTAACGGCATTTCCTTGAGTTGTTTCAAGCAGACATCAACCGAGGAATCGCTGTCAAAGGTTGGTTGTCCTGTTAGAAGGGTGTACCCGACGGCGCCGACAGAGTACAGGTCGCTACGTTGATCTGCCATCGCTGCATCGCGGACCGATTCCGGTGACATATACATCGGTGTGCCTGTGATCCCATCGGTATGCGTCAGTTCCAAGGCAGTCTCATTGATGTTTTTTACCAATCCAAAGTCAAGTACTTTGATCATGTCGTACAAGCCGGCACGGGCGGTCAGCAAGATGTTGGAAGGCTTAATGTCACGATGGACCATGCCTTGTTGATGCGCCTCGGCAAGTGAACCGCAGATTTGCAGCATCAGGTGTATCACTCGCCCAGGCAGTTGCGCGCCGAATTGATCGACCAATTCCTGCAGCGTCATGCCGTCAATGAATTCCATCACATAGAAGAAGGTACCCTCTTCTGTTCGGCCGTAATCGTAAATGTCGATCGTATTGGGGTGGCGTAAACGTGCTGTCATTTGGACTTCCCGCTCAAACCGTGATGCCGCTTTTTCGCTCAGCTTGGTAGCTTCGAGCACCTTGATCGCAACATCGCGTTGCAGCAATTGATGCGTGCCGCGATAGACGGCGCCCATCCCTCCCTGGCCGACCATTTGCTGCAACTCGTATTGTCCCAGTTGTCGAATACCAGTTC
>JARGNK010000127.1:0-13292 GCA_029213145.1 Rubripirellula sp.
CAAGTTAGTTTTTTAAATCAAAAGAGTATTTTCAATGAGAATTTTTAGTTTAGCTGTGGCTGCAATTTGCGCCGTCGCCGCTACCACGGCACACGCTGGCCACACCGGCTCGGCGTTACGTGATATTGTTGGTTTGACAGTTATCGACACTGCAACCAATAATGCTGTCACCGCAGATTTCGATAGTGATCAAGACCTGGGGTCGCAGCTCTTCATAAGCTCCAGCACGACGACCGGGACGAATAGGACGGTATTTTCGGGACAGCCCGACGACTCCAATCTCGGATCCACGACAATCCTTGCTACAAGCAATGGTGGTGCGATTGTGCCCGAAGGTGGTGCTTTCCCACCGTTCGAGCCTGAAGTGGCATACTCGGGTACTGGGACGGCACCCGCCGACAATGATTTCGGCACTGCCACAGATCAAGAGTCAACAAGGTCGGATTCAACCTACTCTGGTTCGATCGTGGATCTGAGCAACGACGGTCTCCTGAACGGAGTCATCACTACCGGTGCAAATGCGACCACCTTGTCGGATTTCAACGTTGTTAACGAAAATCTCGCCGGTTCTGCTGACAGCTCGGTTCGGAATGCCTCGATTTTCGATTTCATTGCGGGTACTAACATCACCGCACGAATCGACTACACCGACAACGTAGCACTTTCGCTGGTTGATTATGCTCCTGCCGGTCCGGCTTATTCCACGTTCGCAGAGACCGCATTCTCGATCACGATTACCGAGTCGGGCCCCGGTGGATCAGTTGTTCTCGCGTACACCAATGACTATGCCATTGTTGGCGGAGATGCGGCTGTCAACATCACTAGCGATCCGGTATCGACGGCTACATTTGACTTGGTTGCGGGTCGGGCTTACACGCTGACCATCAATCAGTCGTCAGATGCAGGATTTGGCGTTGTTCCTGAGCCGACATCGCTCGCAATCTTCGGTCTAATGGGTGCCGGTGCTATGGTTTCTCGCCGCCGCCGAAAGAACGGCTAAGCCGCTCTTGAGCAAATTTTTTTACGCGAAACTGGTCGGTTTTTAGCCGGCCAGTTTTTTTTGGTATCTCGATGAATTAACCCCCACCAAGGGATTGATTTTAGCAGCAGCTTTAGCTGCTGTGTGATATTGTCGGTCGTCTTTTCTGGGCGTGGGATCGCGTTCAAAGATTGACGGCAACTGCTCCATGGAGAACATTTCGATGGGGCTTATTAAACTGCGATTGCCTCGCCAGCTCTATAGTTAGGCGATCGCGAGATTGAGTTTTTACTCATGCGAAACTTCTCCTTGTTTTGCACTAGCAGTAGTTGCGGCCATCCTAAAGCATCAATGGATCGACTGATATCGACCGGGCGCAATAATCTGCAAGGGATCCAGAGTATGCTTCAATTTTGAAATAGTACTTCCATTGGTATTGGTTTGCAGTAATGTCGACATCGACTGGATGCCGCAGCGGTACGGCAGAAATCCTTGCTCCGTGCAGACTGAAAGCAGCCGCCGATAACACTCCTTCGCGCGAAGCGATTCCACGTCGCTCGAGCGGTCGTAGCAGATCGTGGTTGGGCAGCACATGACCCGTCCGCTGATCATCACAAAGGTCAGCAGTGGCTCAAAGCCGAATTCTGCAAAGATCGGCTCAACGCACGACAGAAATTGCTGGCAGGCGTCGCCTGTGAGTGGAACGAGGGGAGTTAGCCAGATGATTCCATCCCCACGATCGAGGGGATCGGTGGGTTGATCTTGCCATGCTTTTCGCGAGCGCCAGCCACTGCCTGCCAAGTGATCGTGAACCGGTTTGCCCTTCAGTAATGCAATGGCGGACCGCGCACTGGTGACGGAATCGTTCAAGCGTTGGACGGCTGGAATCCACTTTGCGATCCTATAGGCTCGGTCAAACCACTGCAATTTTGCATCATCGATGAAAATTGGCTTGGTGATTCCCCGGAGTGCCTTTCGCATCGCCCGACAAGAACCCTGCACGGAATCTTTGGTTCCATAAAAAGCCCCCAGTGCATTCCAGTGACCGAGCCCCATGGCTTTGCGAAGCTCCGCGCGAGCGGCTTCCGGCAAAGGGTCTTCGCCGCTGAAGCGATCGTATGGGAATTGATGGTGCCCGGAGATCACCCGGTAGTCGTTGGCAAGGTGCACCACACTGTTAATCACTCCCAGAGATCGCAGCGGTCGCAATGCGTCCACCACCGCTGCGAGCTCTTCATCCGACTTGATCCGAAACACGTACGCTTTGAACGCTTGGGGCTTTGGGATCAACCAGATGGTCGCCCGTGTCACAACTCCCAGGTTGGACTGCGTGAATAAGCCATCGATTGACGGTCCGATCCCGGTCTTGAACAAATTGGAAACTTGGCTGTTGGGATGGTGGGCCCACCCCGTTTCGATCACCGATCCGTCTGCCAAGACGACTTCAAACGCGCAGGAATTGTGGAAGCGATCGCCATTGGGGCTGTGCCCGTATCCACGTTCCATCAAATTGCCGACGATGGTCGCATCGGGCCCAGCCCCGGTCGCATCCATCCACAAGTCAATTTGATTGTCCTGTAGGTACTGGAACAACTGCCCCTGAGTGACACCCGGCTCGATGACGGCGTAACCGAGTTGCTCGTTAACCTCGAGAATTCGAGTCATGCCGGACAGGTCCATCACGACCTGTCCGTCCGTTGTCGGGCATGCAGAGCCAAGTCCCCAGTTCTTGCCGCCGCTGATTGGATATAGAGGTTTACGGTGCTCGTTGGCTAGCTTTAGACAGTCGATGACCTCATCGCGTGACTGTGGACGCACAACACCCGAGGGACGCGGCGCTGATGGCATGGCAGTGCGTCCGTAGGTCTCTACGGCTGACCTGCTGTCATCCACCGCATTTTGCCCGAGCCGATCCCTCAGTTCCCGAAAGAAATCAACAGTGGATGTGTTCGAAGCTGTTCCCGTTCCCGCCATCGCTTCCCCCGCGCCGGTGTCGCTCACATGAATGTGGATTGACTTTGATCAACCTAGCGTTTGATGGCTACGATCGCACCGTGATCGCGTGGGAGCTTATCGCTGCTCACTTCCGCGAAGCCAACTTCCCGAGCCCACTGCTCGTACTCGTTCCATGTGTACAGCATGCCTTCGCCAGTTGCGATTGTCAGGAAGTAAGGCGAGCCGACAGCTGCGCTCAAGGGTCCGGTCTCGTCATTGTTCTGCATCATGTTGAAGATGATGACCCGGCCGCCACTGGGGAGAGCGTCGAAGCACTTCTTCAGCAACTGCTTGTTTTTCTCTGGTGACCAGATCGTGCAAAAATGAGCCAGCAGGAAGCAATCCGCATCGGTCGGTAGGTCATCCTCGAAGCAATTGCCGTTGACGGCCCCAAGACGACTTGCGTTGGGATGAGCCGCTAATTGCTCTCTCGCCAGATTGGCAACCGAAGGCAAGTCGAAGACGCGGCCTTTGAGATGCGGGTGCTTCGCGGTCAGCGTGATGATGTTGGTCCCGTCACCGCCACCAATGTCAACCAGCGATTGAACGTTGGAAAGATCCAGGAAGTCGGCCAGGATTTTGTTCGTTTGGACTGACAACGCGGACATCGAGTCGTGAAAGACCTCTTCTACTTCTGGATCATGAGCCAATCTCTGATAGAGCGTCTCCTCGTCACCATCAAATTCCTCCAGCCCACAGTTGCGGTACTCTTTGATCGACTCAAAGAACTTGGGCATGCCGCGGTACATGACGTGATGTTGCAATGCCACATAGGGCAAAATGTTTGTCGGGCTGTCGGCACAGAGCAATTCATTGGTAAGTCGCGTGTTTCGATAAACGTCACGCCGTTTTTTCAGCATGCCGGAGGAGACTAATCCTAAAAGAAGGATTCGGGCAGGCTGTGCCTGGATGTTTAGCTCTTGGCAAATCTGATCTCGTGTTAACCCATTGTGCTTTCTGAGTAAGGTGAAGAGATCCAAACGGGCGGCCGCATTCAGCGTCTGGAAGAAAATGTGCCCACCAAAAACCAGATAAAGCCGCTCGGCTTGGCGCTTCATCAGGATTCCTTCGATTACTGATCGTTGAAACCATGCCTTCAGGCGTGTAAGGGGTTTTCCGATTCCCGTCGTGCGGGCCGCATCCATCGGCCGAATGCGAACTTTTTGGCGTTCGAGACGAGATGGGGCTGCTGCGATGGACATGGACCGACTCCGGGAAAATCAAATTGAATAAGAGAATCGAAAGATCTATTCGCTACGGAAATATAGAATGGGAATCGAAGGCGCGCTAGGTTTTTCCGTAATTCCACAGAACCACATTTGTAAATACTGGAAATTCAAGTTCGGCTACTACGCCAATTCGGGAATAGCCTGTTCAACCCGTAAATTGCTGAGTATTTCAACTCGCCGGCGCGGATAAGCAGCTCCCAAAAACAGCGTGTCGTCAGAGTGATACGTGGTAGTGGGTGCCGCGGAGGATTCGAATATACCGGTGGTTTTGTTTATCCGTGCAGCGATCGGAAAAGCTGGTCTGCGATTAACACGCTGACCGGGACATGGTTTGAATGTCCTGTTCGTTCGCGAGAATCTGGAATAGGGAGGGCTCATTCGAGCGAAACCTTGAGAGGGCGAAACTGCAGGAGATTTTGCGGCGGACGACAAAGGCAATTGCTGGTGAAGTCAATTCGATGTCAAGGTTCCATCCCGCACCGTTGATGGCTCGAAGGCAGTGCAAGGCCTCCTTTCGAATCCAGCCTTGAACCCGCTCTGGGTGGGTAACTGCGATTCGGTTCGGGTTCCACGCGGTGGGGCCGCGGCTAACTTTTACGTCCGCGGTGTTGCCATTAAGGGTTAGGAAGCAGGTCCCCGCCTGCTGAACCCGATGCGCAGGAGACTGTTGAAAACGAGGTGGAAATGAACCGCAAAAAATGTCGCCAGCAAAGAGTCAACCGATAGATAGATAATCGCTCAGGTCGCCGGTTCAAGATCTGCGATGTGCAGGCGATGATGCGTCGGCGGAGCTTTGTTAAGTGGCGAAAAGATTGGTGTCAATGAGGGCCGGACCGATGGTTTGATGAGTCTGTAACCGGAGGGGCCCTCACGTGAAAACGTCAAATTTAAGTGCAGTGATGTGGGTGCTGCGACCTGGCTGTCACGATTATTCGGCTGTCACGATTATCCGGCTGTCACGATTATCCGGGCGGTACGATTATCCGGGCGGTACGATTATCCGGGCGGTACGGGAAAATCGTCTCCGATTCGTGAAGTGTTGTGAGATTGCCTCGAATTGGCGACGAACCGGTTGTTGCTCGAGCATAAACTTGGGAGCGAAAAACGCCGAATTTCTTTCTTTCTTTCTTTTTCCTTCTGGACATACGCATGTCATCCGAAAGTTGCCAGTCACTGTTGAACTCGATCGAATCACGCGACTGTGTTGTGGGAGTCCTTGGGCTTGGTTACGTTGGGCTGCCGCTAATTGACGCCTTCACCAACGCTGGCTTCAAATGTTTTGGGTTTGATGTGGATTCGTCGAAAGTGGATGCGCTTCAAGCGGGGCGGAGCTATATCAAGCATATCGATGATTCGAAGATTCAAGCTTGGTTAACGAAAGAGCTCTTTGACGCATCTGCTGACATGAGTCGGTTAAGCGAGCCTGATGTGCTGCTGATTTGCGTTCCCACTCCACTAAACGATGCTCGTGATCCCGATCTGAAGTACGTCGTTGATACGTGCGAGAAGATTGCAGAGGTTATTCGTCCAGGACAATTGGTGGTGCTCGAGAGCACCACCTATCCGACGACTACCCGGGATGTCATGGTGCCAATTCTGGAAAAGAAGGGGCTCAAGGCTGGGGAGGATTTCTTCGTCGCTTATAGCCCTGAACGGGAAGATCCGGGCAATCCTGACTTCTCCGCAGCGGGCATTCCCAAAGTGGTCGGGGCGATCGATGATGACAGTCTTGCGATCACGTGCAAGTTGTACGAATCCGCAGTCGCGGGAACGGTTCCTGTAAGCAGTTGTGAGGTGGCCGAAGCAGCAAAGGTGCTTGAAAATATCTACCGCGCGGTCAACATCGCCTTGGTCAACGAACTTAAGGTCTTGTTTGACGAAATGGATATCGACGTCTGGGAGGTGATCAACGCGGCAAAGACAAAGCCTTTTGGCTTTCATGCGTTTTACCCGGGGCCTGGACTCGGCGGACACTGTATTCCGATTGATCCGTTCTACCTGTCCTGGCTGGCAAGGAAGCAGGGCATGACGGCTCGATTTATCGAACTGGCAGGAGAGGTTAACCGTGCCATGCCGGGTTACGTGGTTTCGCGGACGGCGGAGTTTCTTAACGAAATGGAGAAGCCGATTCGTGGCAGCAAAATCTGCATGCTTGGTGTGGCTTACAAGAAGGATGTCGACGATCCTCGGGAAAGCCCCTCGTTTGAATTGATGGAATTGTTGTTGAAGCTTGGAGCTGATTTGACTTACAGCGATCCGCACGTGCCTTCGCTCCCATCGATGCGACACTTTGATTTGCCAGCGATGGACAGTCAGGTTCTAACAGCTGAATTCCTCGCCAGCCAAGATGCTGTGCTGATCGCCACCGATCATACCGATTTTGATTACGACACGATTGTTCAACACGCTCCATTGATCGTTGACACTCGCAACGCGACAGCAGGAGTCACCCAGAACCGGGAAAAAATCCGCAAGACCTAATTCATTGTTGGTCATTCCGTTGGTCATCTGTATTGGCGGACCACCGCGGGGAAGCGTGACACGCGGTGTTACTTGACTTGCTCGACGGCATCAGGACACGATACGCCGCAAGTCCCAGCAGGCTTCCGATGGTATACAGCAGGATGTCGGTAGAGTCGGCTACTAGCGGCGGCAGAAAGGCCTGCGAGATTTCGATCGAAAACGCTAGCAGAAGGCTCCAGATTGCGAATACACCGATGCGCACAATGCGATTGAACGATTGCAATCGGGTTAGCCAGCCGGTGAGGAGAAATCCCAGCAGCGCGAAAACAGTCAGCTTTAGAGTGATGTTTTCCAACGCCTGAAATTCTGTCGAGCGTTGGGCTCTGGCGAAGGGAACGGCCCAGATTCCCTGAACTCTTTCCATCACCACGCTGGTATCCGTCACCACCTGCTTGAAACGATAGACAAAGCTGAGGTACATCGTTACCGACCAAGCGGCGGCTGCTCCAAGCCAGACGTAAGCTCGGTCCAAGCGGTGAGCCGTGATGAAGACGGTGTCGGAAAGTCGCACTCCCAGGACGCCCCAGATTCCACTGAATAGCAATGCTGTTGAAGAAGTTTCGCGACCGTAGATGGGAAGTGAAACGAGCTCGACTAGAAGGCACCACACAAGGATCTGTCGGATTGCCTTGGGTCTTGAGGTTTGTTGTGCCAGCACGACGCCCAGGACAAACGCCCAGCCGCCAAGTATAAACTTTTTCGTGAAATCCGCCGGTCCCAGCACATCGTGCATCGGAACCGAATTAAACCGTTCTTTTGCGTATTTCGCTCCCCACTCGTTCGGCGTGAACATCACGTCAAACGGCATCGTTCCGTAGAGGACTAAGGCAATCGCTCCGATCTTCACCAGTAAGGCGATCCTAGGAAACCCCTTTTCAAGAGAGGGGAAATTTTTGGCTGTTTGGACGATTTGTTGCCCGCACAACTGCCAGAGTAGGATGCCGGTCATTCCGCCGATGAAACCGGCGGCCATATCGTTAATCGAGCGGACCCGGGGGGGGAACCAAACCTGCATCGCTTCGATGGCGCAAACGATGACGAGCTGCAGAAATGCAAACCCGATTAATACCAACTGCTTTTTATGGAAAGAGGATTTCGGCCATTGGAGCGCCCCAGCGAAGAAGAAGCCAAACGGAATGAGAACCAAGCCATTGGCGACCCAGTCCGCTCGCTTTCCCAAGCCCAACCAATACCAGGGGGTTTGCAGGAATTGCTCCCAAACTTCTGATAAAGACGCCGGTCTGAGCTTGAGGGGAATCGCCGAGGCGTAGATCGTTCCCGCCAGTGAGGCGATGGCAAGTACGGCTAGAGTACGGCGGATTTGCCGATCATTGAGCATGGATGTTGGTCTGCTTGGCGGGGGGCGGGATTCCCTCGAATGAAGTACATCGGAAAGACTTCATCTCACATTTCATTCTTTCAATCGACTTGGCAAGCGGAATCGCGCAACGGAGAACGCAATTACGGCAACACATCTTTTCTTGGATTCTTGGTTTTTTCTTTTCGATAAAATGATTGGTTTTTTCTTCACCATTCGAGTTTGTTGACTTCAATGGAGTAAGCGGCGTTCATGACTTTCGAGCTGACCATATTTATGCATACCGACTCCCCTCATTACGACCAACCAGCGAACTTAAGTGACTCGATTTCCTTGTCGCTAAATGAGGCTGGAGCCAAGCTTAAGACAACGACCCAGTCGGAGGCTTTGCTTGGCAAAATTCGAACGTCGGCAGGCATGCGACCAGCGAGAAAGATCTACCCCCGTTTTTCGAAGCGCTACGCGAACCGCGGCATGAAATCGCTAAGAGCGAGGTTGCTCTATTGCTTGCTGTACGCCTTCGCCTGCTGCCTGTTATGTTGGATTTTTACTTAGAGTACATCCGGATCTGGCGATGAGCAACTTCGCCATCGTGGTCGATTGCCCGGGAAGAACATCTTTGTCGGAAGTTCAGTCTTGTTGAGGCAGGCCTTCTGGTACACGTCCGGTTGCAATGCAGTGCGGTTGCCTAGATTTCACTGGTCGCAAAATACGATTTCCTTGTTGGCCCGCATCTGGCTGACCGAAGCTTGCGAGTGACACCCCTGAGGATCAGAATGCGGATAGCGTTCTGGGTTTCTCGGCCAGAAGTTTGATTGCGAAATTTGCCTGCCCTGCCGAGTAAGGGTTTTTTGTGGCGATGAAAGGCTGGTCGCTGAATTGATTCGCTCTTCCGCTGCTCTGCTTGGAGCGACTGATGAGGTGGATGAGAACTCACGGTCAGCCCATTCACATGAGTGAAGGTGTCGCTGTAAGCGACAAGCCGATCATTTTCAGGTTCATCGATTTTCGACAATCGAAGAATTGGTTCGAGAATGATGTAGGCCGTCTCGAGTGCGATCCCGCTTGACGCCTCATTTTAGCCAAATCATGCTTCAGGTCTGATCCGCCGAATTTCCGTTGGACGGTGAGTTTGCCAGCAGGGGGCTTCTTTTGGTGCTAACGTCTTTCGATCTCCATTTGACACGCAGAATAGCGTACTCGGATTCACTTCTCTCCGATGTTTCTTCTACCAGTTGGATGTATTAAAACCGACTTTGCTCCGTTTCATGCTAGTCAATACACGAACAGCAGATCCAAAAAATTAGTTGCGAATGCGGAGGTGATGTGAACCGGCCAGAAATGCTTGCGTCCTTAGCTTTCCGGATTTCGGGTTCAGATGCCTGTCATGACTCATAACCGAGATATTTGGTACAACCCGGCCAATGGGGCGGTGTCACGTTCTTAACTTCGGCTTCGAAAAATCAGAGTTCAACGCATTGATTGGTTTAGGCTAAGTTACTTTTTGCGAGACAGAGCAAAATCGTTCGCAGCGACCGATGTGTCACGCTACCGACTTACAAACAGAAAACCAGCGAAAAAATGGTACGATTTGCGATAGTGGCCGGTGCCCGCCCCAACTTCATGAAGATCGCTCCGATTTTGCGTCAGTTGGACGAGCGAGACGGTGTTGAAACGGCATTGATACACACGGGGCAGCATTACGATCGCAACTTGAGCGATGTCTTCTTTGAAGAACTGGGGATTCGCAAGCCCGACGTTTCATTGGGCGTTGGTTCTGGCTCCCATGCTCAGCAAACGGCTGATGTGATGGTTGCCATTGAAAAAGTTCTGCTGGAATCGGCAGAGCGAGGTGAGCCATTTGATCGGCTGATTGTTGTTGGGGATGTCAATTCAACGATGGCGGCGGCAATCGCGGCAACCAAGTTGCACGTGCCGGTGGCCCATGTCGAAGCCGGCCTACGCAGTTTCGATCGCACCATGCCCGAGGAAATTAATCGACTGGTCACTGATGCGATTTCAGATTTACTGCTTTGCAGTGAACCTGCAGGTGTCGAGAACTTGCTCGGTGAAGGTCATGGTGAGTCCAGCGTGCATCTGGTTGGCAATGTGATGATTGACACTTTGCTAACACAAGTCGAGCGGGCGAAATCACAGTCGACGTTAAAGCGGTTGGGACTCAATCCGGGGGAGTATGGTGTGGTGACGTTGCACCGTCCATCGAATGTCGACGAGAAGAACACTCTGTCAGGATTGTTAGCCGTACTGACGGAAATCTCCGAGAGAATGCCGCTCGTGTTTCCGGTTCACCCACGCACGCGGGCTCGCATCGAATCGTTTGGTTTAGCATCGATTCTAGAGTCCTCGTCTGCGGTGAAATTACTCGATCCGCAGGGGTACCTCGATTTTCTCTGCCTCACCTCTCAGGCCCGAGTTATCGTGACGGATTCGGGCGGATTGCAGGAGGAGTCAACGGCCCTTGGTGTGCCGTGTCTGACGATGCGAGCCAACACAGAGCGACCAATCACCTGTGATGGTGGTACAGGAACCCTGATCGGCAGTGATGCCGAGGCTCTCCGGGCGAATCTCGAGGCGGTGCTCGAAGGAGATTACAAGCAGGGTGTCTGTCCCGAACTCTGGGATGGAAAGGCGGCAACGCGAATTGCGGACGTCCTATTGGGAACCCAGTAATCGACTTCCCGACATTTTTTGTGTCGGTTTTGTACTGTGAATTGAGGGTCGGTGATGCAATCGCAGCGGAGAACGCCGGGTTCGAGCACGCGCTCATCCCGATGCGATAATTCACATCAGATGCGGCACCTGAAGTTACCACCGATCGTGATACCGCGGGTGAGCACGGCTAAGTTCCGTTCCTGGAAATGCGGAAATTGTATTGTGATTCGATGCGTCGGATCGTTTTTAAGCTAGACTTCGTTCAAATGGCGGCGCCGTAAAGCAGCGTGCTGCCAGTACTGTTTGTGCATCCTTCACGCTTCGCCACGATCGGAGATCAGCAGTTAATCGCTGGTGGCTTGGGAAGTGCGTTCAGCGGGATGTTTGCTTAAGTGAGAAAATCGGAGAGGACCGTCGTGCTAGTGCCAGAGGTAACCGAGCAGCAAATCGCAAAACGAAAACTGCATCCTTATGCGAAGATTTTATATCTATTGCTTTACGTTGTGGCTGCCGCTGTTTCTTTTGGATGGTTCCAGCTATGGCGAAATTCGTGAGCCTTCTTGGGATCACGGTCACCTGGTGTGGGCGGAGACTCACACGGTTACCTCGAGTCGCCTGAGGTAGAAAAAACACTCCGGCGGTGGCTTTGGGCGGATGCGCGTGTAGCCCAACGCGACGCCTTAATGCCACTGCACTGAGTTGTGTATTTCAGGCTATCGCGATACCTGCGGAGGAGCATCGAGCCTCGTCGTGTGCTTCACTTGCGTGGCTTTTCTGGCGTGGCGTTTTATGATGGCGGAACATTTCATGGAACGCAGGTTTCGACGTGTTGTGAGAAGGGGCTTCATTGCCAGAGCCGAAGGAAAGTCATCCCGAGATGCTTTAGCTCCGATGAGAAACTCCTCCAAGCTTGTTGGTGAATCTTCGCAATATTGACTGGTTCGGCATTGACTGGTTCGGCGGTTTTCCACCGCCGACCCAAAAGTCACCTTAGATGTGTGTCCTTGCTTTCGCTGCAAATGTGATTTTGTATTTCACCAATCGCCAGCGTCTGTTTGGGGTGGCACGGTCTTGGAACTGGTTTGTTGATTGAGATTGCTCTTGGGTTCTTTAGCACTCGGTCTTGGAGGGATGCGTGTTTTTACTACTGAGTAATTTCGCCGAGCATGGTGTTACTGGGATGCTCACGGAATCAAGATAAGTTGATAAATAGTGAATCATTCTGATCTGCGAGAGCATTTTTTCTTCGGAAGCTCATCGAGCACATTTTTGGGGCCAAGTTTGAACGCCCGTGGTTCAAACTGATCGACAAGACAACGAAAATTGGTGTGATTGAATTTTGTTGCTTCAGGAGCGTGCGGCACTTGTTCGTCCGCGATTCTTTGCCACGAATGTCCAGTTATGGCCTTGCTGGTTTGTTAAAATAACGTTGTGTCTGTCGATCACCGGTGCCCTACAAGCTTAAATCCATGGCTAATCTGGAACCCGAAATCCGGTCGGACGTTTGGACGGTTCCGAACGGGCTTTGCGTTTTTCGGGCTGTCGGTTCGCTTGGTCTGATTCCGCTGGCGCTAGTGGATCTTCGAAATGCAGTGTTGGTGCTGTACCTTGTTTTGGCTGCTACCGATTTAGTAGATGGTGCGATTGCTCGTCGCTTCAATCAAAGAAGCAAGATCGGCCCCAGGCTGGATAGCATTGCCGATGTTACGATGTACTCGTGCCTAGCCTTGTCAATTCTAGTGATGCGGCGTGACGTGTTTGCGGATGCGATCAGTTGGATTGTGATTGCGATCGCATCGTACTTCGTTGCTGGTGTGACCTCGTTGGTCAAGTTTCGCTGCTTGCCTAGTTATCACAATTGGTCGGCCAAGGCCGGGTTCTTCGTCGCAATATTGGCTTCGATTTCGCTATTGCTTGACGGTCCCGTTTGGCCGCTTCGAGTTGCGTTCAGCCTCGTGACGATCGCAAACATGGAGAGCCTCGCGATTACGCTTCGGCTGGCGGAACCACGTCAGGATGTGCGTTCGGTGTTCGATGCGTGACTTGAAAGGCTGTGTATCATGACACCGCATTGAGCACTTGGGGTTGTTGATGAGCTCTCCTAGGCGGTTCGTCGAACGTCGAGCGGCAGGTATTGGCTGAAGAACCTCTTCTGGCTCTCAGTCATCGATCGTGGGCGCAAATCAGCATCATCGTCTCGAACCTTTTTAGGATCGTAACATTCTTGCCATTGCGAGCGGCAGGCGTCATTGGCATCCAATTTCACCATCAACGCTAAGCCCGGACTTCCTTTGACTCGTTCGCACGGCAGTTCTTCGCCAATTACTTTGAACCCGATTGCCCGCTCGTAGAATCTCGCGTGTCTTGGGTGAACTACAGCGAAGATGTACTCGACATAATTGTGAATTCCAAATCGCTGAACTAATTGAGTTAAGCCCAGGAAAATATCGAGCGAATGCAGTCCGCAATTCTTCGCGATTGCAAACGAGGTAACTTCACCAACGGCGGAACCCAAAGGAACCGCGCCGAGCATTTCGGGATGTGAATGTTCCGAGGGCATGCCAAATGGACCGGG
>JARGNK010000127.1:13392-21972 GCA_029213145.1 Rubripirellula sp.
TTCACGGATGCCCTTTTGAGATTTGGAGCTTTGCTCGTGCGAAGATAAGTAGTTGTTGGCGAGTTGGGCCTAGTCGGAAAACGGGACCTGTTCTTAGCCGTGCGTGGATCGCCATTTTGTTACAGCAATCTTGATAGAAGAATCGTCACAATCGTGTCAACGCGGTGATGGCAGGTGATCCGTGATCGATCTGAGGGCATGGGTGACAGTCGTTCAGTGGCAGCGAGTTAAAATTGAGGTCACTGAGATCGTTTCTTGTGGAGTCTTCCGCAACGAATTCGACATCTCATTACTCAGGGCATGGAGTCAAACAAGGTAAATGCGTTACGGCGGAAGCGTACAAGGAAGCCAAATCGTCACGAGCGATCGCGTCTCTAGAAATACCGTTCAAGACGTTGAAGTCGTTGATTGGCCCATTGATTGGCCCCAGATTTCCGATGCAGCAGTGCCACGATTGGCTGGGCACGAGTCCGCGTGGATCGACAGTATTTCGTCTGGGCTTCGGCAGCAAGTGTATTGCTTGCAGACGCGTCGCGATAATGACGTCACGGGTGTCCTGCCGCTGCACTTGGTGTCGGGGCCAATTTTTGGAAAATTTTTGGTTTCATTGCCCTACATCAATACTGGCGGCGTTTGGGCCAAGTCTCACGATGATGCAGTTGCTTTAATTGGCCGCGCATGCGAATTTGCTGATGAATTGGATGTGAAGTACTTGGAGTTGCGGCATGAAACACCCGTGGAACATCCACGCATTAATTTTATCCGCACGGATAAAGTCCACATGCGTCTGGCATTGCCAGACTCGTCTGGCTCGCTGTTGAAGTCGTTCAAAAGTAAGCTTCGGAGCCAAGTTAAGAAATCGCGTGAATACGACCTCGTCGTTGAATTTGGTGGTGAGAAACTTCTGGCAGATTATTACTCGGTGTTTGCTCAGAACATGCGAGATCTAGGTACGCCCGTTTTTTCGAAATCTTTGTTTGCAAATATCCTCCGTTCTTTTGGCGAACGGGCGGAGCTATGCGTTGTTCGAAAAGAGAGCCAACCGATTGCCGCGGGGACGCTGATTCACAATCGTGGTGTGAGCGAGGTTCCGAGTGCGAGTAGTTTGCGGGAATTCAACCGAACCAATGCGAACATGTTGATGTATTGGCACCTAATGTCGCGAGCCATTGAGCGTGGCAGTCAAACGTTTGACTTTGGCCGCAGCAGTGAAGGTAGCGGGACCTTTAAGTTCAAGGCTCAATGGGGCGCCAAGCCGCAACCGGCCAACTGGCAGTACTACGTGCGGAAGGGATCACCCGAAGAGATGCGGCCCGATAATGAAGGGAAGCAACGGCTCGTGAAACTTTGGCAGAAACTGCCCGTTTGGGTAACGAAGCTGGTCGGTCCGGAAATCGTACGGGGCATCCCCTAGTCGAGCCAGTGACGCGAGGACTGCTGAAGCAGGTTCTCAAACCGATGCGGAAAGTCCGCCATTGCTATTCAACCTGCTCAAGAAATTTTGTTCTATTGGTCGATGACGATGTGGTATGGATCTGCCCGTTTGCGCCGATTGAATGGTTTCGATGTTTTGGAACATTGCCCTACGCACTCTGCTTTCAGACCGCGGCAAATTGCTGGCGGGATTGGTAGGTGTAATTTTCTCGGTCGTTCTGGTGAATATTCAAGGAGGATTGTTTTTTGGGCTGCTCCATAAAGCAAGCCTTTTGGTTGACCACAGTAATGCTGACATTTGGGTTGGTCATCGTGGGATGCACAATGTGGATTTTCCGCACCACATTCCTGAGCACTGGATTCACCGTGTCCGCAGTATCCCTGGCGTGGCACAAGCGGAGCCAATGCGGATCTATTTTTCTGAAATGAGCTTACCCAATGGTGATTTTGAAGGCGTCATGGTGGTCGGGCTGAAAGAAGGAGCCAGTCTGGGGCGTGCCTACAAGATCACCGAGGGTCCAGAGGACGGATTGTCATACACCGATGGGGTGGTGGTTGATCAGTGTGATGATCAGAAGTTGAGCTACCCGGAAATCGGTGAGACACGCGAAATCGGTGGCCGTCGGGTTCAAATTGCCGCAAAGTGTTACGGCATCCTAAGTTTTTTGGTCACACCTTATGTTTTCACTACCTACGATCGCGCTGTCGATATCGCTGACGGCGATCCCTCGATGGCGAGCTATTTCTTAATTCGCGTCGCACCGGGGATTGATCGAGAATCTGTTTGCGAAGAAATTCGCAGACGTCTGGGGGACGTGACTGCGATGACATCGGAGGACTATGCTGCCACGAGTGTCAAATTTTGGATGACTCGAACGGGGATTGGTCTGAGCTTTGGGGCGGCAACTGCCTTAGGGCTGCTTGTTGGACTAGTGATGGTCGGCCAAACCTTGTATGCCATGGTGTTGGACCGTATTAGTGAATTTGCAACGTTGAAAGCGATGGGGTCGACCGAGCGTGAGATTGTACTGCTGCTGACGGCTCAATCCGCATTGGTGGCAGTGGTTGGAATTTGCATCGGATTGGTGCTCACCTTCGTGATCCAGGCGATTCTGAGCACTCCACGAGCCGCAATCGATATTCCCGTATTTCTGTACTTTACGAGTGCTGCGTTGGTACTGTCGATCTGCTTGTTTGCATCCACGCTGCCATATCTTCGCGTTCGAAGCGTTGATCCGCACTCGGTTTTGCAGGGGTAGCAGGAAGATGAATCTGGGAGGTGCATTGCTGCATCGAGAACATGGACTGGATGGGATGGACCGGAGTGCATGCCTCTTCCTAGGTCTGCGTCGAACGCAGTGCATTCATATTAGGAGGGGGGCGGTGGATGCCAGCTAACCAAACTACCGGTATGCCCCAGGCAATGCCTTACTTTCAGGCAGTCGCTTCAAATTCGATGAACAGAAAAAGCAATGCCGACATTGCAGGTGAGGAAGACCATCGAGTCTTGCTTGCAACAAATATATGTAAGTCCTATTCGATTGGTGGTGAGCCTCGTCGGGTCCTCGATGATGTTGACTTTCACACGTACGCTGGCGAGATGGTTTTCTTATGCGGGCCGTCAGGGAGTGGAAAAAGTACGCTTCTTTCGATTCTGGGCTGTTTGCTGGAATGTGATTCAGGGGAGGTTTGGATCGATAACCGACGTGTCGATCAGTTGAGCGTTTCCGAGCGAACCAATGTGCGTCGGCGGAACATTGGTTTCGTGTTTCAACGATTTCAGTTGATACGGGGGCTGAATGCGGAAGATAACGTTGCGGTTCCATTGACCCTTCAAGGGGTTTCTCTGAACGATGCCCGTGAGCGGTCTGGTGAATTACTGAGTCGTGTTGGTTTAGGATTACACCGGAAGCAACAACCCAACGCAATGAGCCCGGGGCAGTGCCAACGTGTGGCATTGGCTCGCGCTGTGATCACCGCACCCCGATTGTTGTTGGCAGATGAGCCAACTGCAGCATTGGATGGAAAGAGTGGGAACGAGGTGATGGAACTGCTGGCGGAACTAGTTGCCGACACAGGTTCGGCGACTGTGGTCGTCACGCACGATCCGCGGATTCTGGGATATGCAGATCGCGTTTGCGAAATTGAGAATGGGCAATTCAAGTGAAGAATACAATTACTGCCGCCATCACTGTCGTGTTGTTTGGGACGGCTTTGTTCGTCGTCGAACAGAATCGTCTTCGTCAACAACCGAATTTGCCGGAGGTTGCGGTCAATCCAGTCGCGGCAATCGAGCATACCGAGGCGGTTCGGGCGCCGGGCCGAATCGAGGGGTTGACCGAAGTCGTTGATCTGCGCGCTCGGATTACCGAGCAGATTCAACAGATTCATGTGACGCAAGGTCAATGGGTTGAGGCAGGTGAGGTACTAGTAAGCTTGGATTCAAGCCAATTAATGAGTTTGCGTGATCTAGCTTTGGCGAACCTGACTAAAGCAGAAGCAAGAAAAGATCGGATTGAAAATGGGTTCCGTGATAGCGAGATCGAAACTGCGAGACACGAAGCGGCTGCCGCAAATGCAAGACTCGAGGGTGCCGAAAAAGCCTATCAGCGCGCACTCATCTTACTGCGTCAATCCGCGGCCAGCCAACAGACGGTTGATGACCTGCTTGCCGAATGGAACGCCAGTCAAGCATCCGCGGCGGCAGCTGTAAGTCGGTTGGAAACGATTTCCGCGCCACCACGAGCAGATGAATTACTTGCTGCCACCGCTGCGGTATCTGCCGCGCGAGCGGAATTGGATTTTTCGAACACCGAACTCAGTCGCGCAGCGATCAAAGCACCAGCCGCCGGCCGGATTTTGGACATTGAAGGCGAAGTGGGTGAGTTGACCGGCCCTGATAGTGTACAACCGGTAATCATCATGTCCGATACATCACGGCTTCGGTGCGTTGCTGAAGTAGATGAGTATGACGCACTGAGAGTGACACTCGGCCTCTCGTGTGAAATCACCAGCGACGGTACCGAAGGGGTTTTGGCACGTGGCACGGTTGTGGAAATCGAACCGCAGATGCGACCGAAGCAGATGTTTGGGCAATGGGCCGGCGAAAGAAGCGACGTTTACAGTCGTCGTGTTTGGATTGACCTCACCGAGTCGGGCGATCTGCCAGTGGGTTTGCCGGTCGATGTTTATATCGAAGTGAAAATACCTGCCGAGAGCTAGGTTCGCGACTATACTTCGACCGAACCTCTGTTGATCGTTCGATGTTTCTCAGTCGCCGGGCAGTTTGATGGGTGATCCTCCAACAGCCAAGAATCTTTGGAAGCGAAGATTTTACACGCTCGCTTTCTTTTGGGTTCTTACAACCATCCTGTTGTCATTTTCGTCGGTGCGTGCGTTGGTCGCATTGCCACTGATCGTTCATGATGAGGCTGCTCGGGGTGATGTCGCATATGTGATGGCAGATGGACCGGCATCATGGGAGCGATTGCGAGCAGCATCCGATTTGTATCACTGGGGGCGAATCAAACGAATCGTCGTTCTCAATGAACAGCGAGGGGCTGGATACAACTTCACCCTCCACCGTACAGAGTCTAGAGTCGAGCCGGTGACGGATTACTTGAAATCATATGGTGTGCCCTTGGATTCGATTAGCACGATTAACCCAGAGGGGCTGTCAAAATTCGGCTCACTAAATGAAGCCAGATCGTTTGCGTCTCAGGAAGCTGATCTAGAGAGTTTGGTGGTGGTTACCTCGCCACCACACACACGACGAAGTTTACTGAGTTTCCGACGTTCACTTCCTAAGGAAGTAAGGATCACGAGTTACTCTGCACGCGGTGATCATGCCTCGGACAGTGCCGAGATCCATTCGCCGCTCTGGATCGAGTACTCAAAATTGATTGTTTATTGGTTTGTCGCGTAGCACCAAGTGCGAATGAGAAATCGGTAGGCCGAATGCCTTCTGACGGTGGGTCAGTTGCCCTGCTTCTTGGCAGAGGGACGATTCACGCTGAATTTTGTTTTTCCTCGTGAATAGACGACCTTTCTGCCTTGTTTAACGAGCGGAATTTTTTCGACGAGAGCGGGTGGATCTCTTATACTGGTCCGATTCATTCGCTTATCGCTGGCTCCTTGCGTGACGCTGGCTCTTTGTCTGAGGAGGAAAGATGTACCGATTAGCACTGATGATTGCCTTGGTGATTGGTTCGCTGGATTTGTCGCCGGCGAAAGATCCTCCGCTGGGTTTGTTGACCCCGGAAGATTTTCTGACTCTGCACACTGATCTTGCTAAGTGCCCGGAAGAACCTTGGCGGACGATACCCTGGAAAACCTCAGTGGTTGAGGGGCAGCGGATCGCTGCAGTGGAGGGGAAACCAATCTTTATCTGGGCGATGGATGGGCATCCGCTCGGCTGTACGTGAAACAATGGTGTTCTCGACCGTGCGTCGAAATTTGCTGATCCAGAAATTGTTCGTCTACTCAAGAGTAAGTTCGTCCCTGTCGCCATCGACCAAGCGTATCAGCGGCGACAAAAAGATACCGAAGGGGACTTCTATCGAAAGATCGCCAGTCAGAGTCCGCGCAGCGATTTTAATAACACCACGCAAGGAATTTATGTTGCCAATGCTTCGGGCAAGTTGCTGCTTTACAACAACAATCGTGATACCCCGAAGGTTCGACGCCTAATTAAAGAATCGTTGCAGCGGTTTGAATCGGGGGAAGCTGGCCCCAAGTTTTCCAAGCCTATCGAGGTCGAATCGGTTGATCGCCGCTACAACGTGTCACCGCCCGTAGGCGGACTGGTGCTCCGTGTGCAGGCGAAAATACTCGATGGATACAAACCGACGGACAATCAATGGCGTCAGATTTTTCAATCGGCACAGTCTCGTGACAACTTGTGGATCACGGCGGACGAGCAGCGGATGATTGCGGCTGGGAAGATCCCCGATCCTGTGACGCGGCGAATCGCACGCTATCACCTCGTGGACAATACTCGCGGTGAGCCCCCGATGTGGCGGAGCGATGAGATCCGCGAATTGAAGATAGAAATCCGCGATGGCAAATTGAGTGGCAAGGTTCACTTGGAAACAGCCAACGGAGATCGTGGTTTTCAAGCGGAGATTCGGGGGGAAATTGAAACGGATGGTGAACTTGTGACGCGATGCGATTTTGTTGCCAGCGGCAATTTCTGGGGAGAAGGAACTTATACCCGTGGTGCCCCGAAAGGCAAGTTTCCACTCGCGATCGCGTTCACGCTCGCGGACGGAAATGATCTGGCTGATCGGATTCCGCCGCAAGGATCGCGCGGTTGGCTGGATGGCTATTGGCGGGCTCAATAGCTCGCGTCGATTTGTCGTGACACTGTTCAGGGTAGCGAGAGTCGGGGTAACAGCAGGAAGAGGCCGGGTCATAGCAGCACAGGCCTGGTTCACGGCAGCACGGGCTCGGTTCACGGCAGGAACGGCCCGGCTAGCAATCATGGGTCCTGGCAACTTGATTTTTCGATCGTTTGCCTACTGCTTCTGCCATTTTTTGTTTGGCCTTGCCTAGGCCTGTCTCGCTTTCGTACTTTTCTCTCATCTCGTGGGGGGATCGTCGGTGGGAACCGTTTTGTGTTGTTTCGCGTGATCATTCTGTTGGCGTTGCCTTTTGCTGTCGGTGCAACGGTAGCGCAGGATTCGCTGCTGAGGTTGGAAGCCCCGGAGAACACAGCACCGCTGAATCCCAATTGGCTGCGTTGGTCGCCCGATGTGGCCGAGGAAGTTTCACGCAAGTCCTTGGACCAACCACTCCGGCTTCCCCAAACTCAGCCAAGCGGCCAGGCTCAGCCCAGCGGCCAAACTCCGTTGGTCAGCCCGAATCAATCAGATGGTTTGGCTCAACGAGATAATCTGGCCGTTGAGCGGGCTTTAGCGACAAGCATGGAACTGCAGCGTTATCCGGTTCAGCCGATCCCGTCTCATTACGACGATGACAGCCAGCCGGGGCGGATGGTTCGATATGATGTCCCGCTTAATGATCACCAATCCCATGAGGCGTTTCTTGCCCGCGGGGTCGCAGGATCACTGTTGGAAGTTCCTGTCAAATCGGAGCTTGAGCAACAATCAACGTTGCAAAGAGTCCGTGCTCGAATGCTCAGCCTTGTTGGGTTGTTGCACGAAGAAGATTACCCGACGACTGCCAAGGTCATTCGCTACGAAGTGCCGGCGGAAGACGTTGCATTTCATGCGTCACTCTCTGGCTTGGACAGTGAGATCTATGAACCAAGCTTGATGCGTTTACCGGAGGTGCGGTTTTTTCAGCCCAAGGCGCGGGTGTTCATGGACTTGAAACGCGAGAACGACACTGAATTTGATCTGTTCAGCAATGGAGCGGTGCTCGCCTCGTTGGATGTGGTTGAGCTCTATATGCCGATGCCGCTGATCAGTGACCGTTTCGCTCGCGCGATGGGACGCCCAGGCCGACTTTCGCAAATTGGTTGGAGGGTTGGTGCCACCTTAGGTGTTGGGATCACCACAGCTTTGACTAATTCGGATGGAGGGGCGGGGGCTGCGCCGATTTCGACGCTTTCGAGTGGAATTCGCTACGATTTTCCACTTGGGCGACCGTCTGCGGAGGTCATTCAGACGGGCGATCTACGGCTTGATTCGCGTACCCGAGTCGGGATCGAAACCGGGATCCAGGGGGGGATTTCGAGTAATGAATCGCTCGGGGATTCAACCGATCTGGGCTGGTATTTCGGAATCTTGGTGAATACTCCCTGGACCCATCACTAGGTTCACTACGCGAGCGAGGGGGATTCGATCGGTTTCCTGCCGAAATGCGGAGTCACCAAAACCGGCTCGAGCGATTAAAGTGAGTCTCTCTGACCCTTTTACCGCTTGAGAATTCGCATGGCCTCTTTGATTCGTTTTCTGCTGCTGATCTCGGTTCTTTCCCCGTTTGTGATGGCGGAAGATCCGGCCCTTTTGACGATCGACCGCATCTATCAGAGTGACGATTTCAATGGTCGGTCCTTTGCTGGCCGGTGGTTGGAGAATGCGGAAGGCTCTGCATTCACGATGGTCGAAGCGGGTGGCATTGTTCGCGTCGATGCGGAGAGTGGCGAAAAGTCCGTGATGGTTTCGCAGCGGGAATTGACGC
>JARGNK010000128.1 GCA_029213145.1 Rubripirellula sp.
GTGTTAACCCGGGCCGAACGGATTGCGCGGTTGAAGGAACTAGACCGTTTTGACGAAGAAAATAGCGTCGTGGGAATGCCCAAGGTACGCGTCATGAAAGTCTCGCTGAAGAAGAAAAAGAAGGTCAAGAAGGAAGATGACGGCGATAAGAAATAATCGCGGTTCTTTTTTTCGAAATGCCCTCGATTGATCGATTCGCCAGCGGCGGATCCGACGCGACAATTCCAGTGATTCGCTCGGCACTTCTGATCACCGTTCAAATTCGGATGAATTTGATCTGCGGTGGTTGATTTCGGAGCGAAGCTGAGCGTGTTTTCGCGTTGGGCATGAGAGTTCGGCGGTAACATACGAAAGTTCAGTCGCTTTTTACCGCGGCATGCTGCCGCGAAAGATCGCTTTCGGCTGCTTGCGACATTCTTTTTCACGGCAGAAACCGCGAACTCAATTATACTTCGGTCATGCCTGAAACCACCTGCCCGCCAGAATCAGACGAGACCAAACCTGCACAAATTGCAGAGGCAGGTTCTTCACTCAAGGCCTCCCCGTCGGCAGGGACCGTTGGCGGCACGGCAGCGGTCGAAATTGATCCGCAGAGCGTCCCACGACCGGAAGCGACGCAGCCGTATCGCATTTTATGGAAGTACGCGATTGTCCTTGCCTTGGTCCACCTGTTCGCGGTGGCTGCGGTTTTGCCATATTTCTTCACCTGGTCAGGGCTGGTCTTGGCGATCGCCGGTCACTTCCTGTTCGGGATGTTCGGGATCACGATCGGCTATCACCGCCTGCTGACGCACCGCGGATTCACCTGCCCCAAGTGGCTCGAGCATAGCCTGGCGGTTCTGGGGATTTGCAATCTTCAGGACAGCCCCGCTCGGTGGGTCGCGATTCACCGTATGCATCATCAGCACAGTGATCATCAGCCTGACCCTCACACTCCTTTGGTTGGTTTCTTGTGGGGGCACGTTGGTTGGGTCATTTGCCGGCATCGGGATTTAGATCGCACGTCCCACTACGAACGCTATGTCCGTGATTTGCTACGAGATCCGTTCTATCTGAAATTAGAGCGAAGGGACGGTTGGTTTTTTGTTTTCCTCACGCATGCTTTGTTGATCACGATGGCTGGCGGTTTATTCGGCTATTTGATCAGCGGTGGTCTGACCGGGGAGGCTGTTCGATACGCGGGAAGTTGGGCTGTATGGGCAGTCGCTGTCCGAACCGTCTTTGTTTTGCACGGCACTTGGTCGGTGAACTCACTGGCGCATCTGTTTGGATATCGAAATTACGAAACGCGTGATGAGAGTACCAACAACTGGCTGGTGGCGATCTTCACGCATGGTGAAGGATGGCATAACAATCATCATGCAGAGCCACGTGCCGCATCGCACGGACATCGACCGTGGGAGTTTGATATGTCTTGGTGGGTGATTCGGGGGATGGAGCGAGTCGGATTGGCGAAGGACGTCGTTCGTCCCAAGGCGATGCAAAAAACGGCTTGATTGGGTTTGATCAGTTGATCACTACCGTCGAGTCAGCACTCGGACAACTCAGCTCAGTCGTTTGGTTCGTCCGAATCTTTCGGAATGTCTTCCCCATCTTCTGGCATGATTTCGCCGTCCGCGATGGCGGTCATCTGTCGGAGTAATTGTTGGTCCATCGAATTGCTGCGAAACTGGTATTCGCCGCTTCCCAGTAACAGATAGGCTCCGCCGGGATGGTCACTTGCAATACCCCCAACATAAGTGTCCGGCATCGAGGTTTTCAGATCACTCAGCCCCCGAACCCGTTTGCGCTCGCCGTTAATTCCATCGCCAACGTTTCTTAAGCTCGAGCGTGTGCCGCTGATCCAGCCAAGATCCTCCTCGGGGCGTGACAGCTTTTCAGCCAGAAAGATGGTGTGTCCAAGGCCATCACGAATCTCGAATTCGGTCACGTTTGTGTTCAGCTTAAACATGCCGTCGTTTTCTGCGGTGATCGGGACTTCTGTTGACGCGTGGATCCCGGCGTAGCAAGTGGTGTTTGTTTTTAGGTAGCGTGCGGAGGGGCATAGTAGGAACCCAAGTTGCATCCGACGCGCGTCTTCGTTTGTTGGGGCATAAACGCTTGCGTTGGGATCGATGGCGGCGGCGACGGTGGATTCACCAAGATTTGGAAGCAAGGCCGCAATCCAGTTGTGGTGGTAGCCTTTGGGGACGCTTCGGATCGGCGTCGATTGATCGATCGTGCCTGTTGGGTAATGTCCGTGATCAACGGAATATGCGGATAAGGCGAGCGAGAGCCGGACGAGGTTTTGTTCGCAATTACTGCGGCGGGAGAGTTCGCGCATGCTCTGCATCGCCGGCAGGGACAATCCCACCAGCACTCCGGTGATGACGATGACAACCAATGCCTCGGTGAGCGTAAACCCGGGGCGATTCAAGGTTGAAGTTTTCACGGCGCAGTTCTCGCTGCTTGGGTTTTACGTTTGGTTAATTCGGGCCCGTTCACAACGGTGTTTACGGTTGGGTGTTGGGTAATGCAAGGCGTCGCGTACCGTGCCGATTCTTTGAGTGTTTCGCTTCCCGCCCCGCATGATCGATTCAGCCAGCTTGTATTTTAAGCCTCGCTGAATTGATGCTTGGTCGCACTGTTAATGCCGTTTTGTCCCATTGCCGGTACCAATCCCGGTCTGTAGCGATTTTCGGTCGCCAACCGTTGAGGTTTTTGTCTTTTCGACTCACTGTATCAATCACGTTCTAGCGGGGCCGATTGGGTGAACCTAGTGGGGACTGAATCGCGGGGATTCGCATTTGGCTCACTTTACAGGGAATGGAGATAGGGAATGGAGATAGGGAATGGAGATAGGGAATGGAGATAGGGAATGGAGATTTTGCGCGTGATGCAACAGGAGCGGTGGACTGGACAGAGCGATCGCTTCAATATTCGCATTCACTTGGCTTGGCAATGCGGCTGACGACTCGAGTTAATCCGGTCCACTTCGCCATCCCGTTTCACATCGAACAGTGGCTTTGCCTCCGGTTAGCCTGAGCGACCAGCCAGCAAACTGCCGAAAATCTCGGAGAGACGAAAATCCCCGCGAGACCGTGTCGTGTCCCCTGTTTCACCACTCTCCCTCTGATTCGCCTAGCCATAGCGTCGGAAGCCAATCCCACGGCTAAAAAGCCTCGGATGCCAGCGTCGGGCCCATGAACGTGTCGTATAGGGGGCAAATTCCCTTAAGGCGGTACAGTCGGGCTTCCAGCAGGTGGGCAGTTTGCTGGTTCCAGGGGACGCCTGCCGCCGCCGCACTTGTTGGATTTTACTGAATTGACTAATCTTTCGATTTCCTGGACGGGCCGCAGGTAGCGGTCTGCACATTCCACCATACTCATGGCGTTGCGCGCGAAGGACGAGTGACTGGCTTTCTGCCAGCCCAGTGTCCTGGAAATCTCTTTGATTGTTTAAATCAGGAGACAATTTCTCGGAGCCTGTCATGACTGAACAAGGATTTAAACGTGGCTGATCCCATTGTCAAAGAGATGATTGAAGCGGGAGTCCATTTCGGGCACCGCACCAGTTTGTGGAATCCAAAGATGGCTCCGTACATCTTTGGTCGAAAAAATCAAATTCACATCATCGACATCCGCGAGACGCTTCGCGGTCTGTTGCGAGCCAAGAAGTACCTCAGCCAGGTAGCCGCCGGCGGGAGTTTAATCCTGTTCGTTGGCACCAAGCGACAGGCTGGTGAAGCAGTTGAAGCCCAGGCGTTGCGTTGCGGAATGCCGTTTGTCAGTGAGCGATGGCTCGGTGGCACGCTAACCAACTTTCGTACCATTCGCAGTCGATTGGGCCGTCTGGAAGAACTGGAAGAACTCCGCGGCAGCGAGCGAATCAACGACTATAGCAAAAAGATGCAGTCGTCGCTCAATCGCGAATATCGCAAAATGTATCGGAACCTGAACGGTCTGCGAACGATGAACCGTTTGCCCGAGTGCTTGTTCATCGTCGATCCGGGTAAAGAACGCAACGCGGTTCGAGAAGCGAAGCGTCTGGGTATCCCCACCGTCTCATTGATTGATACTGACAGCGATCCAAGCGACGTCGATTTGCCGATCCCCGGTAATGATGACGGGATTCGCAGCGTCGAACTGGTTCTGCGTCAGTTGGCCGACGCGATCAATACCGGCAAAGGTCAGCTGGCAATGAGCAAGGCTGGTGATAAACCATCCGGCGATGGGGCGGGCAAAGCAGCACCTGCGGCACAAGAAGCGGCCGCTGTTGCAGCAACTGCCGGTGAGCAGCCATCAGGCGATAGTTGAGTAAGTCGTTCTGAGTGAACAACTAGAAGTACAGCCGGGCAAAAGCCTGGCTGCACCTCCGATGGAAACCGGCGGCTTTCCAAGCAAAGCCCGGCGGAACTTGGTCGAAAGCGTGGCTGGGTGATTCCGGCACACATTCAATTTTTGCGGTCGGTGACCTTTTTGTCGGCCGCCACCCATCACCTTGCTCAAGGGGATGGCGTCAGATTAGTGAACCTCACACCTCATTAGTATCAAGTTTGGAGAAAGAGAAATGGCCGAAATCACGGCAGCAGCGGTCAAGGCGTTCCGCGAGCGAACCGGATTGCCATTGATGGACTGCAAAAAAGCACTGCAGGAAGCCGGTGGCGATCAAGACGCGGCAGTGGAAGTCCTCCGTAAGCGAGGGCAGCAATTGCTCGATAAACGAAGCGATCGCGAGACCGCGTTCGGTCGGTTCGGTCTGCACATGGGCACCGACAAGCCCGTTGGTGCGATGGTTGAACTGCTCTGCGAATCCTCGCCCGTCACGACCAACGAAGACTTCATTCAACTGGCGGATGACCTGGCGACCGCCCTCGCCGAAAACGATGTCGCGACCAGCGAAGAACTGTTGGCGTTGGAGTCACCTTCAAAAAGTGGCACGACATTGGCGCAGCAGAAAGATGACTTGTTCAATCGCATTCGAGAAGTCTTTAACGTCGGCCGTTTTGTCCGTGTGGCAAATACCTGCGGTGGCTACATGCACCACGCAGGCACGACCGCAGGTGTGCTGCTCGAAATCGAAGGCGGCAACGACGATGCAGCGAAGGACGTTTCGATGCACGTGGCGGCGATGAAGCCTGCCGCACTCAATAAAGATTCGATCGATCAGGAACTGGTCGCCAAGGAGCGGGAGATCCTGAAAGAAGCCGCTTTGGCTGAAGGAAAACCGGAAAGTATCGTCGAGAAGATGGTCGAAGGCCGGATGAAAAACTTCTATGCTGAGCGTGCATTGTTGGAGCAAGCGTTCGTCAAAGACGACAAGCAAAGTGTCGGTGAGTACGCGAAGAGCCACAATATGGGCGTCAAGAACTACTGGCACTGGATCATCGGCGAAAAGCAGGATTCCTAATCCACTGCCCCTACGCAACACAACCTCGCCTATCCCCTCGGATCGGCGAGGTTTTTTTGTATGATCTGGTCATCCACTGTGGCATTGTTGCGGAGAATTTGGTTGGCTGACGCATCTTCCGGATCCGTTTTGGCACAGCAACCAGGCAGCGCTCGCCGTGTTGCATTTCCTGATGCCAATTTTTTAACCCAGAATCCCCCACTGACAGAAGCAAGATGCCTGACTCCCAATTGCGTTACCAACGTGTGATCTTGAAGCTCAGCGGTGAAAGCTTGGCTGACAGCGGGGGACGTGGGATCAACGGCGAAGAAGCGGGAGATATGGCCCGGCAGATTCAGCAGGCCCATCAGTCAGGGTGCCAGATCGCGATTGTGATTGGCGGCGGAAATATTTTGCGGGGAGCTCAATTTTCCGGGAGCAATGCCTTGGTCCAGCAAGCGACCGCTCACTATATGGGGATGCTTGCCACGACGATCAACTCACTCGCGATGCAAGACGCCCTCGAATCGGTTGGTTTGCAGACTCGGGTCATGTCCGCGATTCCGACCGAAAAGATCGCGGAAACCTTCATCCGGCGGCGTGCAATCCGCCATCTAGAGAAGGGGCGCGTGGTAATCTTGGCGGCAGGGATCGGCAACCCGTTTGTGACCACCGACACCGCAGCCGCCCAACGCGCCCTCGAGCTGGATGCCGATGTTGTGCTCAAAGCGACACGGGTTGATGGGGTCTACAGCGATGATCCAGAAAAAAACCCTCACGCGGTACTCTATGAGTCGTTAAGCTACGCCGAAGTGGTTCAGAAGAATTTGAAGGTGATGGACGCGACTGCAATCGCGCTTTGCCAAGAGCATGAGAAGCCGATCCTCGTGTTCAATTTCAAGAAGGATGGCAACATCGTTCGTGCCGTTTCCGGAGATACGGTTGGAACTTGGATCGGAGCAAAAGCGTAAGCCACACCTCGGTTGACCAAATTTCGATACTCGCGAATCTCATTCACAAGGATGCCAACATGCCTGCTGATGAAATCTTGATGGACGCCGAAGAACGAATGGAAAAAGCGATCGCTGTTTTTGGTGATCACTTGTCCGGAATTCGTACCGGACGGGCCACACCTGGACTGGTCGATTCGATCAAAGTCGAAGCGTACGGATCGACGCAACCGCTGAAGCAACTTGCCTCAATTGGTACACCCGAACCGCAGCAGATTGTGATCCGCCCCTACGATGCAGGCACGATCAAAGATATCGAGAAAGCAATCGTGGCGGGTGACTTAGGGCTCAATCCGCAGAGCGATGGCCGAATCGTTCGACTCAATGTGCCGCCATTGTCGACCGAAGTCCGCAAGAAAATGGTCTCCAGAATCAAAGAGCTGTCCGAAGAAGCGAAGATCTCGATACGGAACATTCGCCGCGATGCCAACAAGGCCGCTGATGCTGGCGAAAAGTCCAAAGAATTCAGCGAAGACGATCGTGACAAGCTAAAGGAGGAAGTGCAGGAGCTGACCAAGAAATATGAGACTCAGGCAACCGAAATGGCCAAGGTGAGAGAAGCCGAAGTCACGGACGAGTAATCCTGCAGCCAGCGGGGATCGCTGCGTCTGAACGGGCCAGCTGCTCCCACCGCGATCGGTCTCGCGTGTGTTTCTTCTAGCAATTGCTTCGTGTCTGTTTCATTTCACGCAAGACGGCGGCCCAAGGCGGCCCCCAAGCACGCGTTTCTGCTGCCAGACGTTGCTCTGGCAGCAAACTCGCAATGCGCGATCTTTGTTGGCTACAATGCGAGGACACATCACGCCCCTGGGTGGCCTGCTGATCGAGCAGGCCCTCGATGAGAATGGGTCCCGCCATGAGAACATTGGTAGCTGCTGGGTTATTGTTTGCCCTGCCTTGTCTGGTGCTAAGCCAGGATGCGCATCAGGCAGATTGGAGCTTCGAGTCCCCCCGCGAAGAGATTCGGCCAGTGGCGATTCAGAATGCCTCTGAGGGATATCAAGATGGGCCGCAGTGGACGATCGCCGCTGACGGGCGAACCGGCTTGGCCGGCTTTTGGTCTCGCCAATATTCGGTCGAAGGTGGCAAGTACTACCGGTTCTCGGTGCAGCGCAAAACCGCTGGCTTGGAGTTGCCGCGGCGTGTAGCGGTCGTTCGTCTTCTCTGGCTCAATTCGGAGGGGCAAAAAATTTTGAGGTCTGAGCCGGTTCATAGCGCTTATCGTTCGGGCGAACGGCCAAGGGCTGAGCCGGAGTTCCCTAAGGCGGTATCAGTGGAAGGGCCTTGGACGAAGTTGGCAGGCACGTACGTCGCGCCGCCGGATGCAGTGATCGTGAAAGTCGAATTGCATTTTCGCTGGGGCCAACCTCACGGGAAAGTTTGCTGGTCCGCCCCTGCCCTGCGGCAGGTGGATGCGCCGCCAACTCGATTCGTTCGCTTGGCTTCGGTTCACTATCAACCTCGTAAAGGCGAAACAGGTCAGCAGAAGTGCGAACAGTTCGCGCCCTTTATCGCCCAAGCGGCAGAGCAGCGTGTCGATCTAGTGGTGCTGCCTGAGACACTCACATACTACGGAACCAAGGGGAGCTACGCGGATGCTGCCGAAACGATTCCTGGACCGTCGACTGATTACTTCAAAACGCTGGCGAAGAAGTATGATCTGTACATCGTCGCCGGTTTAATTGAGCGGGACGGTCACCTGCTTTACAACGTTTCAGTCTTGCTCTCACCAGAGGGGAAATTGGTTGGGAAGTACCGCAAGGTTTGCTTGCCACGAGGCGAGATCGAAGGCGGCCTGACGCCAGGCAATGAATTGCCAGTTTTTGAGACGCGGTTTGGCAAGGTTGGCATGATGATTTGTTACGACGGCTTTTTTCCGGAGGTCGCTCGAGAGCTTGCGAATCAGGGCGCCGAAGTGATTGCCTGGCCCGTTTGGGGATGCAACCCGTTGTTGGCTGCCGCTAGGGCTTGCGAAAACCATGTCTATGTCGTCAGCAGCACCTACACCGAATTTAGTCGTGACTGGATCCAGTCAGCAATTTATGGCCATGACGGCAGAACGCTTGCGCACGCGGAGCAGTTCGGAACGCTGGCGGTCGCCGAAGTCGACCTGAACCAACCGACTTACTGGCACAGCCTGGGAGATTTCCAGGCCCAGATCCAACCCCATCGTCCAAAGGTCAATCAAACGAAGTAATCGAGACAATAAGTTGAGCGAACCTGTCAGTGTTGTTTGAAAACTCATCATGGCATTTGTGAGCATGGCCAATCTTGCCTTCACCGTCTCGCCTCTTCCTTTCTCACGCTCCGATTTTTGCGATTTGGTTCAACCCTTTCCCTCTAAAGCAATATCCCGCTCCAACCAGCCTTTTGTGACAATAGAAGAATGATAAGACACCTGACGTTTTTAGCCTGTCTGTTCGTCGCGAACTTAGCGTCGGCGAACGAAGGTACGCTCCGGTTGGCCAAGTTCGATGTCGATGCGACTCCACCGGTCGGATTTATGATGGCTTACGACCGAGTAATTCGTGTGGAGGAACTCGGCCTTCGCTGTCGTGGCATCGTGTTGATGGGATCAGGGAAACCGATCGTATTGTGTGCAGTCGACTGGATTGGGATCGGCAACGAAGCGCACGACGCTTTTCGGGATCGCTTGGCAAAGGCTGCGGGGACGACGCGAGAGCGAGTGGCGGTGCATACACTTCATCAACACGATGCGCCCCGCTGTGATTTTTCAGCGGAGCGTTTTTTGCACCAAATTGGGGTATCGGATCTCGGTTGTCACGATGGCTCGTTCGCCCGAGAGGTGTTGAATCGCCTGGAGCAAGCCGTTGTGGAGGCCGTGGCAAGTCCGACCCCAATAACCCATGCTGGATTTGGAACTGCCGAAGTGCAAAAAGTTGCCTCCAATCGTCGCCTTCTGGGCGAGGATGGCCGCGTTCGCGCGACGCGTTACACTACGTGCCGAGATCCTGCCTTGCGTGCCGAGCCCGAAGGGGTCATTGATCCAGACTTGAATTCGTTGACGTTTTTCAACGGCGAAACGCCGGTCGCCGTGCTGACGTATTACGCCTGTCATCCGCAAAGTTACTACCGCACCGGGATCCCTGGCCCGGACTTTCCGGGAATCGCGAGATTCATTCGGGGGCAGGATATGCCGAGCGTGTTGCACGTACATTTCAATGGCGCCGGTGGGAATATCGGCGCTGGGAAATACAACGACGGCGCGAAAGAGAATCGCATGATTTTGGCAACACGCATGGCAGCTGCAATGCAGTCAGCGTTCGACAATGCGGAGGTCTTTCCGATCACTCCCGATGATCTTGACTGGACGTTCGAGCCAGTCGCGGTTCCCCCAGCTCCCCACCTCAAGGAGGCGGAGCTTCGCAACAACCTCAACGAATGGAATGCGACCCAGTATTGGGGTGGACCTGATGATCTAGCGTGGCTGATGAGGTGCCGCAATGGCCACAAAATAGAGCTGGGCTGCTTGAAGGTGGGAAAAGTCCGGATTCTGCATATGCCCGGTGAGTTGTTTGTCGAATACCAGTTGGCCGCCAAGGCAATGCGAAGTGATTTGCAAGTCGCGATGGCGGCATATGGTGATTATGGGCCCGGCTATATTGGAACAGAAATCGGCTATGGTCAGGGCGGTTACGAAACAAGCCAACGCGCTTCAAAGGTTGATAAGAGCGTCGAAGGTGTCTTGATGAATGGAATGCGTGTCTTGCTTGGTGTGGAAAAATGATGATTCGATTTTTGATCTGCATGTTGTTTGCGGTTTCCGTAGCAAACTCAACGTTTGGCCAGGATGATTTTTCGGATGAGTTACCACGCATTCCACCTACGCCAGCCTCGGAAGCCGGCAAGACTTTTCAGGTAGCTGACGGGTTTCGAATGGAGCTGGTTGCGTCAGAACCGCTGATTTCCACGCCGGTGGCGATTGAGTGGGCTGCTGACGGTGCGCTCTTCGTTTGCGAGATGCGTGGCTACAGCGAAGAACGTGATGAAGCAATTTCGCGGATCACCCGGTTGACTGATCGAGACCAAGATGGAGTTTTCGACCACCGCACGATCTATGCGGAAGGATTGCTTTGGCCAACTGGACTGCTGCCCTACGATGGCGGCTTATTCGTTGGTGATGCGCCCAATCTGATCTACTTGAAAGATACGGATCAAGATGGCGTTGCTGACGAGAAACGAGTTGTCCTGACAGGATTTGGGACCTCCAATGTTCAAGGTCTGATGAATTCCTTTCGCTGGGATCTAGATAACCGTCTTCATATCGCCTGCAGCAGTGTTGGTGGGATGGTGCGTCATCCGGATGAGCCGGAATCGGCGGCGATCAATGTTCGCGGGCGAGACCTTACCCTTGATCCACGTACCGAGCAATTTGAACTTACCAGCGGCGCAGCGCAGCACGGCATGTGCTTTGACGACTGGGGGCGAAAGTTCGTTTCATCCAACAGCAATCACTTGCAGCAGGTGATGTACGAAGATCGATACATTGCTCGTAATCAGTTTCAAAAAGCGCCGCCATCTCGGATCTCGATTGCCAGTGATGGGCCGCAGGCGGAAGTCTTTCGAACTAGCCCGGTTGAACCATGGCGGATTGTCCGAACACGGTTGCGTGTGGGTGGACTTGTGCCAGGGCCTGTTGAGGGTGGTGGTCGGGCGGCCGGCTATTTCACCGGTGCGACAGGGGTGACCATTTATCGTGGCGATGCGTGGCCTGAGCAGTATCGCGGCTACGCGTTCATTGGGGATGTTGGCAGTAACTTGGTGCACCGGAAGGTTTTGGTGCCCAATGGTCTGCAGTGGACCGGTAATCGGGTGGATGAACAGAGTGAATTTATAAGTTCGACCGACATTTGGTTCCGCCCGGCGCAATTTGCAAATGCCCCCGATGGAACTCTCCATGTCATCGATGTTTGTCGAGAGGTGATCGAACATCCCAAGAGTTTGCCGCCAGATATCAAAAAGCATCTCGATTTGAACTCGGGACGGGATCGCGGCAGAATTTACCGCATCGCTCCAGACGGGTTTACCTACCGACCGACGCCCAATTTAGCTCAGGCACCGTTTCAGCAATTGGTCGGACTGTTGGAGCACCCTAATGCTTGGCATCGCGAAACGGCGGCCCGAAGACTCTTTGAGCTTGCAGATTTAGACTCCGTTGCTCCTTTGCGGCGGCTTGCCGCTGAATCAAAATCGCCGCTAGGGCGAATGCACGCGATGTACGTGCTGCAGGGGCTAAATGCCTTGGATACCGAAACCGTAATCGATCGGCTGTCCGATCCGCATCCGGGGGTCCGAGCGGCCGCTGTCCGACTGTCCGAACGAGTTGCGGATAGCGATGCTTTACGAACGAAATTGGCAAAGGTTAGTCAGGATGAATCGATCCATGTGCGATATCAATTGGCGTTTACAGTGGGATCCATGGAGGGATTGGATGCGGCGCCAATTCTCGCTGCGATTGTGGAGCAGGATCCTTCGGATCGGTGGATTCAAGCTGCTGTGCAGAGTTCTGCCGTGGAATCAGCCGGTGGTCTGTTTGCGTTGTTGGTTTCCGATGCCGGATTTCGTGCGAATGGGGGAGCACTCCTTTTGACCCAATTAGCCGGGCAAATTGCTCAACAGGACGATGAAAGAACGCTTCGACAGGCTCTGTCAGCGATTGAGCAGTTGCCAATCTCTGAAGGGAGTTTCGCATTACCGATCATTGGTCGATTATTGAGTGGCCGGACGCGTTCCAACAGTGTGCTCGGTAAGCTTGCCTCTGATGGGGAGCTCGATGCGGCTCAGGCCGTTTTGCAGCAAATGGTCGGGCAACTGATGTTAAAGGCAACAAATGCCACATTACCGCAGGCAGATCGCGTGACCGCGATCGAAAATCTTGCCTACGGCAATGTAACTCAAGTCGGTGCAACCCTCGCTTCCCTTATCGATAACCGACAGCCACAGTCTGTGCAGCGGGCAGCGATCAAGACGCTCGGTGAATTTCGATCGGCCAATGTGGTCGAACCATTGTTGGATCAATGGAGTGGATTGAGTCCGGCGTTGCGAGAAACTGCGTCGGAAGTTTTATTCGCCCGAGCGGAACGTTTGTCCGCCTTGTTGGATGCCGTCGATCGCGGGGATTTGACGGTCACCGATTTATCACGACCACGTCTGGCGATGGCAGCCAAATCAAAAGACCGTAGCATTCGCTCAAGGGCGACGGCATATTTGAACGCAACGGGATCGAAGCAACGCGGGGAGGTGATTGCCAGGTATCGGGCCGCTTTGCATCTGAATGCCGATGCTCAAAGGGGACGTATCCTGTTTCAGAAACACTGTTCGAATTGTCATCGTGTCGAAGGGTTCGGGCATGAAATTGGACCGAATTTAATGACGATCAAGACGCGCGGCGCGGAGACGATTTTAGTGAACGTGCTTGATCCGAACCGTGAAGTGAATCCTGAATATTTGAACTACACAGTGTTGACCGAAGACGGACGGACCATGACTGGAATGATTGCTGCAGAAAGCGCGACCAGCTTAACGCTCAAACGGGCGGAGTCGGCAACGGATCAAGTTTTGCGGCGGGAGATTGAGTTATTGCAGAGCACAGGGATGTCGATCATGCCAGAAGGAATGGAAGAGTTGATCAACGTCCAAGGGATGGCGGATTTAATTGCCTACATAATGGAAATCGGCAGCAAACGCGAGATTGCGAACTGAGAGGCTTTGTTCGGCATCCCGAGTCGCATTTTTCAGAGCTGGGTTAGCTTGAGAGCTGGGTTAGCTTGAGAGCTGGGTTAGCTTGAGAGCTGGGTTAGCTTGAACGACTCCGAAGTGACTGCCTGATGATTAGAACGTAACTTAGTTATCAAGCATTCGATGCCGCTTCATTTTGTCTCTTAAAGTGCCGCGGTGGATGCCGAGCATCTTGGCGGCCGCTGCCCGATTGCCGTTTGTATGCTTTAAGGCAATTCGTAAAACGGCGGGTTCGATTTGGGACAGCATGCGTTCGTAAAGGTCATCGATTTCAGGTGCCGCAGCGAGTTGTGATTGTGCCCAGGCTTCGATGAGGCCGTCCAGCGAATCGTTGTTTTCTGAGGCGGCGATCAGGGGCCGTTGGCTTGGTGGCAGATCAGAAATATCCAGTGGCCGACCTCGGGCAATTACCGAGGCGTGTTCGATCGCGTTTCTCAATTCGCGAACGTTACCCAGCCAAGGGCGTGATTCGAGTTCACTATTGACCTGATCGCTGATAGTCCGACCCTTCGCAGGATATCCAACGCGTCTTAGGAAATAATCAACGAGCTGGGGGATATCCTCTGGACGCTCGCGTAAGGGCGGTAAATGGATTGAAACTGCTGACAGCCGGTAGAGCAGATCCTCGCGGAATGATCCAGCTGCAACCGCTTTTGTCAGATCACGATTGGTCGCGGCAATTACGCGTACATCACATGTTCGTGGTCGGACATCTCCAACGGCTGAGAATTCACCTTGTTCGATGACACGCAATAGTTTGACTTGAATGGACATCGGCAGGTCACCGATTTCATCCAGCAGCACAGTTCCGTGGTTTGCTAATTCAAATAGACCTTTGCGTTCTTCATACGCTCCGGTGAACGCAGCTTTGGCATGGCCGAATAACTCGCTCTCGACGAGCGATTCGCTGAAGGCGACCGGTGATACCGCCATGTAGGCTTGCTGTCTACGTTGGCTGTGCCGATGAATGGCGGCGGCAACGAGCTCCTTCCCTGTTCCTGTTTCGCCGGTTACCAGCACCGACAGATCACTGCCGGCGATTAAAGCAATCTGGCGAAACACTTTTTGCATCGCCGCGGACTGACCGACCAGCAGTGACGCTTCGGCGGTATCCTCGGTAATGGGGGTGTCACCGCTTGCTAATCGGTGTTGAATCGCTTGCCGGCAGGCGCGTGCGGCATCCTCTAGCCGGAACGGTTTGGTCAAGTAATCGGACGCCCCGCCCTGAATTGCCTGGACGGCTGTTTCCAGATCACCAAACGCTGTCATGACGATGGTGGGCGCATCGTCGGTCGCTTGCCGCAGTTTGGGCAAGGCGGTCAAGCCATCTTCACCCGGAAGTCGCACATCCAGCAGGACAAGGTCAATCGGTTGATGATCTGCCAGACGCAATGCTTCTTCAGCGGATGACGCGGTTAAGACGCGATAGCCTTGTGGCTCAAGCAGTGTTTCAAAGCCCCAGCAGATGGACGGTTCATCGTCGACAACCAGGACGGTGCATCGAGGGGAATTCATGCTGGGGCCTGCCATTCCGAGGATCCGGTATCGACCGAGACGGGAATCGCCAGGGTAAACCAAGTTTGACCAGACTGACGCCGCCAGTCTACCTCGCCACCCAATCGCTGAGCCGCTCTCGCGACCAACGGCAAGCCGAGGCCGAGGCCCTCAGGTTTTGAGGTTACAAAGGGTTCAAACAAGTCGTCGGCAACTTGTTCGGGAGGACCAGCACCGTCGTCGACAACCTCAATCTTTAGGCGACCGTTCGCCCCACGCTGAACTTTGATTTCAACACGGGAAGCTTCTTCGAGAGCGTTAATTGCGAGATTGGTGACTGCTGCGTGTAAGGTTGGGCCATCGCTGACTTGGCAATGGTCAAAATCGCCGATAACATCCCAAAGCAACTCAACTCGCAAGTGCTTCGCTGTTCCGTCAATCGTGCCGCGAATATCATCCAGACAGCGAGTAACGCTTTGCGGCTGGTCGTGTTCACGCTTACCAGAGGCGACCAACAGCAGGCGACGTATATGGCTCTCCGTTTGTTCTAACTGTGATAATGCTACCGACAGCGACTTGTCAGGGCCTGGGCACTGTTGTTGGTGGAGTTCTACGGCCATCCGAGCGCCGGTGATACTGTTTCGCAGTTGATGTGCCAAACCACCTGCAACTTGGTGTAATAACTTTTGCCCTTGTTGACGATTGAGCGTTTGCCACATCGTTTGCAGTTGATGTCCCATTTGAGTGACGGCGCGACTAAGTAAGCCGATCTCGTCGCTGGTATCGGAGTGAACCTGCAACTTAAAATTGCCTTCAGCGATTTGATCTACTTGGGACTGCAGTCTCGCCAGTCGCCGCAGTAGGCGTGACGCGAACAGCAAGGTGACAGATGTCAGCAGAATGATGGTCGACATGCCGGTCACGAGCGGTAGCGTCGCGGCGGTCCAACGAGTTGCTCTAAGCTCATTTTCATCGAACAAAACGGCAATCCGCAGATCCTCTTCCTCGGGGCGATTACGACGGGCGAAGGTGCGGTATTGGTAATCGCGGTTGTCGATCAAAATTGTCTGCAGTCGTTGTGACGGTTCGGCAATTTTCGGCGGTATCGCTGTCTCGATCGAATTCATTGACGATTGAATGACGACACCCTGAGCGTTTACAGCTAGCAGTTCAGTTTTGGTCAACGCCGAAACGGATCGAATGACCGGTTCAGTCAGCAAAAAGGTTGCAGGGGCGATCGTTGATTCGATGGCGATGTATCGGTCCGACGCCTGTCGGCGCGCCCAGCGATCGCCAATCCAATAGGAACCGATTGCAACCGCCACGGACGCTAACACTGCTACTCCTAACAGAGGCAGCAACAAACGGATTCTCAGTGATCGAAAATCAGCAGGCGTGGGCACTTCCTTGACTCATGGGGTGAGAGATGAGGCCGTGGGTGACTTCAGCAGTTCGAGTGAGTCATTTACTCTTATTCATATTCTAGACGCCCCTACCGGAATTATCCTAGGAAACCTGGCTACTGTTGCGGGTATCGCGGTCTCGGGATAATAACATGCCACTCGGTTGGGATGTCGGTGGGCCCAGCCAAAATGGTTTAGTGCCGCCTTGGCGATTTACGGAGGTGCATTCTCGCGGGGGTAATTCTGCCGGTTTCGGCGGGGAGAGTCGGCGAGTGATAAGCGTGACCGGATTGATTGCTTAAGCAAAACTTGGTGGAGATGGCTCAGCTTACAGCAAATGTTCGTTTGATATTTTCGCGATCAAGAAACTGTGTTTCTGTTTCGTCTTGCGAAAAGTGGTTTCGTCCTATAATACGCAATTCGTATGGCACACTCGGAGTGCTGTGATGCTCGGTCTCAGGTGCCGATTGAGTGCTTGGAGAGTGATGGAATGATCGGTCGAGCATTATCGTGGTTAGTGATTCAAGCGATTCGCTTTTATCAAATCGGGATCAGTCCGCTGATGGGGCCGTGTTGCCGCTTCGTGCCCTCTTGCAGTCAATATGCTATCGAGGCGGTGCGAAAGTACGGGCTCGTGAAGGGAACAGCCCGTGCGATTTGGCGAATTCTCCGCTGCCATCCATTCAGTGCCGGCGGGATCGATCCCCCTTGAACTCGCGCATTGTGCTGACGAAAGAATATCGTCCTCAGTGCTTCAGAGAGTGGAGTACAGTGGCGTTAGATTTTAATCGCTTTCTGCTTGGGAGATGTTTGCGGAAGTGATTTGCGGTGGATCGGTCGCATCCCGCTCGCCGAGTTCGTGATTCAAAATCTCTAGCAGGGTTTGCAAGAAGACGACAACCATCGGCCCGACCAAAATACCGATCGGTCCGAACACTTTGACGCCTCCCAGCACACTAAGCAACGCAAGCAATGGATGTAAGGCAGAGTGACCGTGCAGGATAAATACTTTGATTACATTATCGATTGAGGAAACGACTGTGGCCCCATAAATCGCTAACATCACGGCGGCGCCGATGCGTTCTTCGACAGCCGCTAAATATAGAGCACAGGGTGCCCAGACAGATGCGGCGCCCAAGAAGGGAATCAATGCCATGACAGTGGTTAGCAGGAACAAGAAAATAAGTGAATCAAAACCTGTGATCCAAAAACCGATGGAGGCGAGGATTCCTTGAGCTAATGCGCTAAGGACACTTGCTAAAACGACGGCACGGCTTGTGCGATCGAATTCCAAGAGCAGGCGTTTTTCATAGGCATCATCCAAAGGGCTCAATCGCATCAAAGTGCGGATCATGGCGGGGCCATCGATCAGAAAAAAGTAGACCGCGATGATCAATACGATCATTCCGATCAGCGTCTGCGCTAGGAAACTACCCGTCGCACTTGTCACGCTGACAAAGCGTGGTTGCAAAACTTCTCGGCCACGAACTAGCAAATTTTTAAAATCCTCAGCACTGGGATTTGCAATCATGCGGATCTGGCTGAAGAAGGGGCCGCCCAGCAGGGTCCGCATCCAAGTTCGAATGGCCGCAGCCGCGCTCAAGCTGAGCCGATGAAATTGTTCTTCGCTTGATGCTTGGTCGATCACTTCATTCTGAGCATTCTCGGAGCGTTGAATCACTGCTGCGGAAAACGCTTGCAGTTTTGTTTCCGCGTCACTCGCTGCGAGGTCGGCCTCGGCTGGCCCATTTACCTCACTCTGAAGAAATTTGACCAAGGTCAACGCTTCCTCAGTTCTCTTTTGAATCTCGAGATTGGGCAGTTCAGTATTCGGCTCATCCGGCTGATCCAGGGTATCCGCCAAGACATCGAGGCGGCGGAATTGTTCCGCGTACGGTAGCGAAACCCCCAGCTGCTCGCGGGCCCGATCCAATCCCGATGTCAGGTCGGCATAATTGACGTGGCTGACCATGGAAGTGAATTGGCTTGTCGCTACCGAGATTAAGAAAATGATTGGGAGTAGAACCACCATCAAAACGGTTCCAGTAGTTGCCAACGCGGCCATCCGTTGTCGGCCTTTGAGTCGATGGCCAAACCATTGATGGACTGGGCGAAAGATGACCACCAAAAGAGCGGCTAGGAACAACGGCACGAAGAACCCGGCCATCACCTTGTAGAATATGGCGCCGACGGCGATGATCCCCAAGATCAGAACGGCGACTGACAAGATTTTCGCTAGCGACGGAAAGGATGCGAGTGCTTTTTGGTTTCCGTCGCTCGAGCCGTCAATCGCTTGGGATGAAGTTGGCGGCTCTGCGGGATCCCGTTTATCTTGGGTGGCCGGTTTGGCTGGCTCAGAAAGTTGTTTCTCCGAGGCGTCGTCGGATGGTGATGATTTTGACCTGCTGCGACGTTTTGCCATTCCGATTGCTTTGAAATGATAGAAGGGTCAGGCGATGGATATCCAATTTTGGTCGATCTGGCGGGCGTTGACCAGTCATATGGACGATTGCTGCTGTGTCATAGGAAGTTGATTTGACTGCAACTCAATCCCAAGCTGCCCCTTCCGCCAAATCGGCACGCCGGCAAATGATCAAGCGTGGCGTTAAGTTGGTGATCGCTTGTGTGGTAGCGATCGGCCTGTTTTTTGCGGTGCGCAACTCAATCCAGCAGTGGCAAAACGAACGTGACAATTTGGAGCTTCGACTCGTTGAATTGGATCGTGAGCTCGCAGCGGCGACGTCGATTGAAACGGTCAATCAAATTCGTGAAGAACAACAGCGAATTCGAGATTCCGTGCCAAGTTTTCAAAATCTGAATTGGAGCTTGATTGCATTGGCGGCTTTGCTTTATGCGATCGGGTTGGTGCCAAATGGAATTTTATTGCATCACGCCCTGCATGCCTTGGGGCAGCAACCCCGTTTGGCGATGTCGATTTCAGCGCAATTGATCGGTCACGTTGGGAAATATGTTCCCGGAAAAGCGATGGTGATCGTGTTGCGGACGGGGGTGCTTTCTCGCGATGGCGTGAAAGTGCTGCCGGCGACAATTTCAATTTTTATCGAGACCTTCATGATGATGGCGGCTGGCGCCACACTGGCTGCGTTGATTGTGATTTGGCTACCGGTCCCAGGTTGGGTTGCTTGGCTGGCATTTGGGATCGCGGTACTCGCTATTTTGCCGACCTTGCCACCCGTCTTGCGTTTCGCTGCGGCACGCGTCAGCAAGACGAGTGAAGTTCGCGAAGACAAGCGTATTGGGTACGGGCTGTTCGTTGTCGGTTGGGGTTGGTCGATATTGGCATGGGCATGCATCGGTGCCGCGTTCGCTTCGTTAATCATGGCTATCCCCACGGCGATCGATATGCCATCGTTTGGCATGGTTTACGCGATTGGAACTGCGGCGATCAGCTTGGCTGTGGTGGCAGGGTTCGCTTCGTTATTGCCCGGAGGCGCTGGGATTCGAGAACTTGTTCTGACCACAATCTTGTCGGTGTCTTTTGGCGCAGCCCATGGATTGCTCGCGGCGATCGCAGCGCGAATCTTGTTTTTAGTGATCGAGGTATTGCTAGCTAGTGCGGGGTGGTGCTTTTTGCGGACTTCGCATTCGAAGTGAATTCGGCATTCCGCTTTGCTGCATCTGCAGAGCACGGAATCTTGTGTGAGCCCTGAACGGTCTCTTGCGAAGAAATGTTGAAAGCGTTTCATTGCTGGTTTGCGCGAAGCTGTGACACCCGGTATACTCGCAGTTGTTGGTTGCATGGGGCACCACGTATCGACCGATTACCGGGGATGCACCGACGTGATGAAAAGAACAGATATTCCTGCGCGCAAGCAGGATGCCGAGCGTCGTCTTCTGGAACTTGAGCTGTATCAAGTTCGACGCGAAGCAGATTTGGCTCGGCTCGAAGCCCGCGCTGCGGAAATCGAGCGGATGATACAGCAGTTGGCGTTTTCTGACGCCACGAGCCCGGTGGGGCTACCATCGGCGATCGAGGAATGCGGTATCGCACAACCGATACACCTTCCCGATGGATTACGAAGGTTGGATCAACATTCAGATGCCGATGCCGATGCCGAATCGAAAGCGAGCGGAGCAGAGACTCAGTCAAAATTAAAATCTCAAAAACAAGTTAGAACGCTTACAGGCACTCGGGGACTGCAGTGTCTTCCTGAATCGGCAACACAGCGAGCCAAGCAACGGGGAGAGACAGAGAAGACGGACAGGAAGCAGGGCGAGTTGGGTGGCATTGTCAAGAAGCTTGGAACGGTAGAGCAAAATGACGCTGGCGACCGCAAGCCGCGGATGACTTTAAAAAACCAAGCTGTTGCTTCCGTGGCTGCTGTCATCGCGCGAGCTGACAGCTCAGGTCGTAAGCCCGAGAATCTAGCCACCGTTTTCTCAGATTCCGGGGTTTCAGAAAGGAAAAAAGCGAAGTGTGATTTCGAGGGCGGGGGATTATTGCCCGTTGACTCCTCGGGGCGTGCAGTGCGCGCTGAAGTGAATCCAAACCGCCGTCGGTTCTGGTTGCCTTTCATGCCGCGAACGATCGCAACAGAAGCGGCTGGAGGGAGAAAGGGTGCGCGGCGGCCCGCGCTGGTGGCAAGCGTGATTGCTCATATGGCATTGTTGATTTGCTTGGGACTCGCCGGCATCAAGCTCAAGCGTCCCAAGGATCAGGTTCAATTCACTGCCTCTGTATCAACTGGCGAGAACTCTCCACTCGAAACGCTGTCCATACAAACCGCTGAGCCCACCGTAACCGATCAGCCGATGCAAGCAGTTGATCCTGAATTCGGTGATCCTGAACTGAGTGCATTGAACAGCAGTGATCTTGCTTCAGAGGTGAATCAGACGCCCAGAAAGCCGGTCGAACGTCTGATGATGTCGGGCAATGAAGCAAGTCAGACAGTACTTCATGATCCTGCAATGGCTGAGAAGATTGAGTTTTGTGGTATCGAAGGGGGAGGGAATCACTTTGTCTATTTGGTTGATAGCTCGAAAAGCATGGGGCAAGCGTTTCCGTTGGCTCGTGCAGAGTTGTTGCGTTCGATCCAGGCTTTGAAGGCTGACCAAAGGTTTTATGTCATTTTCTTCGACGCCCAATCCGATCACATGCGGATTACCGACCGGGGGATCGACGAGACATTCAGCGTCAGTGCGACCGCTGAAAATAAATCCGCACTAGAAGACTGGGCGATGCGGGTCGAGATGGACGCCGGGCAGGCGCCTTATGAGTCGCTTCGATTTGCCCTGAAATTGAAGCCTGATGTTATTTTCTTGCTTTCGGATGGGGAGTTTCCCGAGGGGATCGAAGGGTTACTTGCGACGGCCAATCAGACGGAAAATCTCTTTGGTGAACGTCAGCATCGCAGCATCGTCCACACGATTGGTTTCCATAGCCAGAAAGGTGGGGCTCGGATGCGGCGGATCGCCCAGCAGAACGGCGGCCAATACCGCCACATCCCCAAGCCGTAGCGACGCGGCTAGAGGCTCGAAGGCGGCCTGAACCGTAGACGAGAGGGTATCGCTTAGTTAGACTTCGGGGCCTTGCGTAAGCAAATACGGGTCTCGGATCGTCCTTAAAGCAGGGGCGATCAGGACCGCTAAGCCAATCGTTGTCGCCATGGGTATCGTTAATGAATCGATATCGATTCCTGCAAATTCCGTTCTTTCTTAGTTTGGTCGTCGCAGCGAGCTTCGCAGCCGTTCCGCGGGCAGCGGCGCAGCCACCTGCAGGCGGATCGCGACCGACAGCCGCAAGAGGCCAAGCGTCTGATGAAGCCGCAGTCGGTCGAGAGGAACCGCGTGGATCGACGGCAGCTACACCCG
>JARGNK010000129.1:160-21790 GCA_029213145.1 Rubripirellula sp.
ACTTCATCATTGTGAAACCAAATCACTTGAGCGATTCGTTCTCTCGGCAGTGTAATTTGTCTGGATTGAACCTCTACCAAAGCACGATTTGCATCCAGTTCCAATACTCGGCAACGCAGATAGTCGCCGTTGTAGGAACAGAGCAAATGTGATGGAGGAAAACTTTTTTGTAGCCTTGGGATCGTCAGCAAGCGATCCCGCTTGGCTTGGTCCAGATCCGGTGGCGGCGAATGGGTTCCCAATTCAATTGCTTTGATTTGCGGGTGCGATAACAATTGATCGTCACTATTGATCGTCGATAGCCGCACGCCTGATTGATCGATCGATTCGACTCGACAAGAAATCGCGTCGCCCGTTCTTAGGTGAATAATATGGGCATCTCGCTCAGGCTCATCTGTTCCTTTCTGGTCGACACGTCGCAAAAACAGTTCGCCAAAATTCAAGCCTCGTCGCGCCTGTTGTAATCGTTGGCGTTGCATTTCCAAGGCTTGTGCCGCCAGGGTGGTGGTATCTAGGTTGGGTGGGTCGCGATAAACGATCCTGCCTGAGGCAGAAGCTTTTAGGTGGCTGCTATTTAATGCTCCGAAGGGATGCCATTTGAGAACGGTTTTCGTGTTTGTTTTCTCGGCTTCGAAAGCCGCCCTCTCGCTCGCCCCGATTTGAGCAGGAACAATACGCCCAGTTAACGAATGGCCCTCGATCTCGAGTCGGCCTGGTCGTCCTGATGGAGCGTCACCGTTGATTTCCACTGCATCATTATTGAAGACGACCATCGACCGAACTATCGCTTTGGAAACGCTGACCTGGCCATTCCATTGTCGGCCGGAAAGATTCCAGGATGCTTTGTCAATCGACTGCAAATCCCCACTCAAACGTTGGCCGCCCGGGAGATAGAGGGCGCATTGGGGCTGGTCGGCAATCTCGGAGGAAAGACGGGCTTGAATGCGTACCACATCGTCCAAGATCAAATCACTGGCCTCATTTTCGGCCAGTCGTAGCTGTTTGGTTTCGGTGTCTAGGTGCGTTAGCGCACCACAAACAATCGATCCGTCTGTCGTCGCGATTGCAACGCTACCTGCCAAGCTCTTAGGCAAAGGTCCCCGCCACTCGGCAATTCGAAAACGCTCGACACGCAACGAATCCCCATCATTGATAATGCGAAGTGTTTGATCCTTCGTGCTACCTTTCGGGTGGGGAAGCGATTTCAGCAGTTCGTCATTTTCTCCGTAAAGGTGGAGCGGGCCGTTGTTCGCCTCGATTGCAAGTGCCAATCGAACGCTTTGCACCTGACCCAATTCGAGCAGGGGGACGTTCTGTTGCGAGTTGGCGTCCGTTGCTACAAGTTGTTGGTCGCGTGCCAAAAGTTGCCAGCCACCCGATTTCGAAGCATTTTCAAGAAGCTCAATCTTGAACTTTGGTCGTCCGCTCCAAGAGAGAACCAAATCAATGACTCTGCTGCCGGGAATAGCTAACTTTCGTGTGACTGCGGCACCTATCTGCTGAGTCCAGAGATGATCTGCGTCAAAATGCCAGCCGGAATGATTCCAGTGTGGGGACGTCCACGTCTGTCTGCCTTCGAGCTTCGCTAGTACGGTCTGTTGATTTTGCCCAGCGCGATAGATACTACGAATCGCATCTTGATTCAGTTTGATTTCACCCAGTTCGAACGCATCGACGATGACTCCGGATTGGTTCCAATCACGGATGTCTCCCGAAACCAGATCACGATTCATTAATTCAACCACAAAGGGAGCTGGAATCGAATTTGGCGGTTCAGCTTGGGCAGAATTGCGCGATGGAAACTTAATCGATTTAACGGAGGAGAAGCGGAACTCAAACGGGCTGGCAAAAGCATCCGCCTGCCACTGGATGACTCGCCCATCCTGGCTCCCCTCGATTCGCCCTTGGATTGAGTTGCCATTGATAAGAGTTAGCACGCCGTTCGCGCCTTCCCGGGCTTGGTCCTCAGCGGTCACCACGGGCGTGTTCAACGCGACCATGAAGATAACGAGGTTCATGGTTCGATGGAGCAAGCGTACAAAACACCAAATCACGGGACACTCGTTTCAAGGGGGCGAACAGGCGAATAAGAGAACACTTCTATCGATACGCGTATCAACGCTCATAAATCGGAAGGAACCGATAGTTGACGGCTAACGCAAGCAGATTCAAGGTAGTGGCAACGTACTTGCCCTGGGTACCCTCGAAGCCACCATCCTGTTTTTGCTCCCCTTTCAGGCGACGAACAAGAGCTTTGTTCCATTGCTTGTAAGCATCGAAATCACCTTGGAACAGCGCCTGCGCCTGGTAGTAACTTTGATATTCAACGCCTCCGTACCCGGCCGTCCCGGCACTGTTTTTATCTTTGAGGTAGCCGAGTGTCTGTTTGAATTGCGGTAGATCTTTTCGACGGGCAACCGCATAAACCAGTGTCCCAATTGAAATCCGGGCGAGTGACTCATTGAAGCCACCAACACCGCCAGAGTAAGCAACTTGTCCCGAGGACGCAGTCATCCCCACGAAGTAAGCAATGGCCTGGTCAATCGCTTCATCGGGAACTTCAATCCCGGCATTTCTTGCCGCCAACAATCCCATCAAAACGGAACCGGTGACGGAGGTGTCGGCCTCGTTTCCGCTGGGGCTGTATCGCCAAGCTTTGAATGAGTTGTCTTTCTGGGCCGTGATCGCACTACGAACCGACAATTCCAACGACTGTCCAATTGAGGGCTGTTTACCATCCGGTTCAGTCCACAAATCTCGATCATCGATCATGCCGTAGGCTTCGGCCAATGCCAGCATGGCAAATCCATGCTGGTACATGCTGACTCCAAAATAACCAGTGCTCTTGTCCTGAGCCAAGATGATGTACCGCACCGCGCGTCGGATATTCGCACTGTACAGGCCATAATTTGGGTCTTCCCCAGAAGCCATAAAACACATCAGCGCCATGCCGGCCAATCCAGCGCCGCGATGTTGTGATTGCCAGCCACCGTCTCGATCTTGACGACTAGCGAGATATTTCAAGCCACGGTCGTACATTTCTCGCACATCACGCGGGACGGGATCACCACTGCGGATCTCGAGCGATTGTGCGGTCGCGTCTTGTCCCGAAACCATCCAAACAGCCAGCAAGGCGAGTGTCAAACGAACCGTTGTGCGCTCGATCATGGTTGCACCCATTCGTCCAATTGATTGAAGTACTGATCCAAGCCATGCCGAAACTCCTCTGGCAACTCTGGACCGAATGTTCCGGTCGATTGGGAAGCCGACATTTCTTCCCGAACCTCGTCTGAATTTAAGCCAGCGCCTACGAGTGCCAATGCAGGGATTTCCGTATCTCCATTCCCGCCGCCACCTGGTTTGCTGCCGCCTCCACCACCAGCCTGTGGATTGAACCGCTTTGACTTCAACAGCATTTCGATAATTTCAGTTTCTGCTGCGATCGCGGGAACACCCGTTTCGGGTTTGGCCAGAATCTCGGTCGTCTCCTTCATCACCTCCGACGCCTGGCCGAGCAAATTCATCTCCTTTGTGAAATTAGCATCGGCCTCCGGAAGATCCGAGATTCGTTTTAGCACCTTTGCCATTCTGGCCTGATATTCGTTTTGCGCTAGTGAAAGACGAGTCGCTGTTTCAGTGTGCTCGGTGTCACTGACAGCAGGTCGTGCCTGTTCGGCCACGCGGGTTTGTTCACGGAGGTTGACTTCGCCCTCGAGTAGCTGCAAGACTTCCAGCACGATGGAAGGTGGCAAGCTATCTTTGCTTTTACCTCCCGGGCATGCGCCACTTTGCGACACCTCTACCAGGTCCTCAGCCCAGCGATCGAAGGTGTCACTCCAGTATTCAGCCTGCGAAATCGCCAATCCATTTTCTTTACGTAACTCTTCCGCCAAAATTCGCAGTTCCGCAGTGACATCCTCCTTCCGCATATCCTCTAAAACTTGTTTGAACAACATGTAACGGCTTCGATCAAAGTAGGCCGACATGTCGTCCATGATGTTTGACGCTTCCTGACTGCTGCGGACTTCTCGATCCCCCAGTTCGGCGAAGAGTTTGCCGTCGGCCTCTTTCTCGCGATCGGAGACTCCAAAAGAATTTGAAACCAAGGAAGCTAAGCTGGCGGCGACCTGTTGTTGGTGCCTTGAAGATGCCTTTAAACGCTTGACCAGGGTGCTCCCCTCTAGATTGGCCAGCACGTCGTTCAAATCACCTGCAACTTTCTCGAACTCTGATAACAGATCTTCTTGCTCATCGACGGCATCATCGAGTGGTCCCGATTCGGGTGGCGGTTCATTGCTGGCTTCCTGCTTTCCATTGCCCGCTAACTGAGTTTGGGTTAGCGAGAGGCGTGGTTTAGCTGACGGCTGTTTTCCCGAGTTTTGGTCTTTTAGATCCTGCGCCTGATTTTGATCAAATTGGTGCTGCGTTGATTCGATGTCACTAACTGAAGGCGTCGGCTTGCTGGCATCATTGTTTTCTTCAGGTGGGCTTGCGGAGTTTCCGTTGAGTGATTGATTGAGGCGATTTTGCCCTGCCGAGGGAGATTCGGGACGTTCACTCACATTGGCTGCGGCCGCCTGCTTTGCCGCCTGCTTTAGCAGGTCTGCAACCGACGGCATTCGATTCTCTGCAATCTCATCGAGCACTTGCACCATTTCAGCCCAGCGTTGCAGGTGGCCAACGCCGATCTCGTCGTTTCGCATCGCTTCAGCCAACAACGACTTTCCGTTGCGTACTAAGCCAGCCAATTGTCGGCCATTTGCTCGCTCCTGATCGGCTTGGTTGGCAAGCCGTTTTAAATTACCCGCCTGACCTCGCTCCTCCGGGGAAAGCTGCCGTAATTGTTTGTTGGTCTCATGCAGTCGCATCTCCCGGTCACGTACATCGAGCGACATTTTGTGCCAGCGACGCAATTGCTCAGTGACCCAAATGGCATGCTGGGCCGGATCAAGAATCTCAAACAGGCAATCCGGACCGTAGGATCGTTCTCGGCCGGGGAGATAGTCTTCCACAAAGACACGGAAGCTAATGAGCTGCGGTTCGATTTTTTCATCGCTGGCACAGAACGTTGCGGCGAGTTCCATTGATTCCGCAGTCGAATGCCCCGCTGCGATAATTCTCTCACCCATCGTGGTGTCGGATGCAATCGCCCCGGCAGCTTTCCATTCGATCCCTACGCGTTTGACCCCAAAATCATCGCGGGCACGCACTCGAAATGAAATGACTTCGCTGTCGAGTAAGATCTTTCGCCTTGGCAGATTCTCACAGACGAGGGTTGGCGATTCATCGTCAACAACATCGATGAGTAATTCAAGCGGCTCTTGGCCCTGCAGGCCGTATTCGTCCTCCCAGTTAAGAACGAATTGGCGGGCATCGTTAAGCGTGGCTGATTCAGTCGAAAACTTATCTGCTGTTGGCTTGGTCGGGCTACCATTCACGGTCGCCGACACCAAATTGCGAGTTGCCTTGACGTGTAGTCGCGTTCCGCTGCCGCGAACAACCGACATCTTTGAGCCGCGGATCGGTTTGTGGATCGGCTTGGAACGTCCCAGATACTTCGGCAGTTGTACCTCTACGTCAATTTCACTCAACTCAGGCCGCAGCATTGGGATGACTGGAAGCCAACCGCGATAATCGCCAACGCGAACAAACAGTTCCCTTTGACTAATCTGCCCAGGTAATTCAAAACGGTATTCTTGTTCAGTGCGTGCGGCTTCCTTTGGGGATTGTCCAGAGAACGCGACTCGCGCGGCCGCCGGTTTCCATTGTGAATCGGATTCTAGCTTGACCGATAGGTTGAAGGGCTCACCGTGAGCAACCACCAATTGCTCCGGCAATGCTTCAATTGCAGCAAATGTGTATCGAGGCGTATCAGCCCATGGTTGCATGTATCGCGACCAGGCATTGCGAGTCGCGACAGTTGTAGCGAGCCAAAGGATGCCGACTAGCACTGTCAAACCGGCAGCTACCACCATCCGCCGCCGATGCCGCGGGTGAGGAACTGCGGTGCTCAGATCTTGATCGTCGATGCTTTTCGCGACTTGACGAATTGCCGCTTCGACAAGTTCGGGTGAGCGATTCTGCTCAGACGCGTCTTCGGACAGTTCGATGACCCCTAGCAGTTGGTCCCCAACTTCAGGTCGAGTTTCGGCTAAGAGCCGCGCGAGCTGCTCGAACCGCCGTCGCCGCATGACCCAGCGGTCGATGGCAAGCGGGATCATGGTGCAGGTTAAAATGGCAACGCCGAAAATCGCTGTTCGCACCACCGCTGGCGTGTCGAATAAACGGTCCAGAACGTAGGTCAACAAGAAACCGACTAGGATTCCGCTGGCCGCACCTGCGAACGCTTCGAGCAACTTCACCCACCATACGCGGCGGCGGTAGGTGTGCAGTTGATCCTGCAACGATTCCGGAAGTTTTAATTGCGATTCCATTTGCACCAATTTACCTCCCCCATTCAAGTGTCGCCAGCATTGCTTCGCAGAACCAAACGATCAGAGAGGATTCAAAGTCATTCCATTTTAGAGCGACATTCGGAAGTGTAATTGTTGGAAAGAGTGCTGGCGGTTAGTGGGCCGGAAATCAGGAACTTACCATCCAATCAACTCCCCCCTACCAATTCCCTGCCGCCGCGATGGTGCTGGAATTCGCTAACCAAGCTCATTCAAACGTCCACTGCTGTCACCAATCGAATCTACTGGTGTTCCCATGATATCTAGCATGGAAAGAAACAGGTTCCCCATCGGCCGTTCATGCTCGGGTTGGATGTACCTTCCGGTCGTCACTTGACCACCACCCCCGCCGGCCAGGACGATCGGCAAATCACCATGGTTATGACGGTTGCCGTCACTGATTCCGCTTCCGTACAGCACAATCGACTGATCTAGTAACGTGCCATCACCATCCGGAATCGAATCAAGTTTCTCAAGGAAGTAGGCGAACTGCTCGACCAAGTAGTGATCAATTTTCTGTAATTTGGCGACCGGTTCGGGCCGGTTGCGGTGGTGACTCATGCCGTGGTGCGCATCGTTGACCCCGATTTCGGTGTAGCGTCGATTGCCTCCCGCGTTATCCAACATAAAAGTAGCGACCCGAGTGGTATCGGTTTGAAACCCAATCGCCATCATGTCGTACATCAACCGGGCGTGCTCTCGGAACGCTTCGATCCGGCCAAAGGGTACTTCAATGTCGGGGAGAGCTTTCTGATCTTCTTCCTCGGCTCGCTGAATCCTAAGTTCAATTTCGCGAATGCTGCTGAAGTATTCGTCTAGTTTACGTTTATCCGTTTGCCCCACACGCTGCATTAATTTTTGGGCATCGTGTTGAACGACATCCAAAATACTTTGGCGAACGAAATTGCGTTGTCGTCGTTCTGCTGAATCTTGGCGGGTAAACATTCTCTCAAACGCCATTCGCGGCGTAATCTCTTTTGGAATCGGCTGCGTCTCGTTACGCCAGGAGATGTTTGATGAATAAGCGCAGCTATACCCGGAATCACAGCTGCCGGCGTTGCGACTTGGTTCCAGCCCCAGTTCAATCGAAGGTAGAGGTGTCTGACCCGCCAGCTGGGAGGCAGCAACCTGATCGATTGAAATGCCAAGTTGAATGTTGCCGCTGGTTTTTACCGGCCTAGCAGCGGTAAGGAACGTTGCGGCGCAACGCGCGTGATCCCCAGCGCCATCGGCGTGGGCCCGCCCGTTGTCGTGCGCAAGATTTCGAATCACATTGAGCTTTGACTTAAAAGGTTGCAGCGGCGCAAGCGTTTTCGAAAGCTGCCACTGATCACCTTCCACCGTGGGGTTCCAATCGGGCATGATTGCGCCGTTGGGAAAGAAGATGCACGCCATCCTAACCGGGCTGCTTGAGGCTTCCATTGCTGAAAGTTGCCGAGCGGTTGGCTGCATCATTTCCAGCAGGGGCAAGCCCATGGCAACCGCGGTTCCACGCAGCATCGTGCGTCGACGAATTCTACAATTCTCACTCATCATCAGTTCCTTGCTTTTTCGCTTCGATTGGAATCGATGAATCAGTGTTGTTCCAATCGTAGTATTGAAATGGCCGACTGCGAATGACTTCTAAAATCACATCTGCCATGGCGTGCTCACTGGCTGCTGTTTTCGTCATGATTTCATCGACGACGCAGCGATCTTGAGGGGTAAGTTCTCTGCCCAAAGCGAATGTCATCACTTTTTGCGTGAAGGTTTTTGCAAAGGCAGACGATTCTGTTTGCCCTAGCATCTCATTGAGCTGTTTGGCTCCATTGAATTTTCGACCACCAGGTAGTTCGCCACTTGCATCAATCGGTCGGTCACCTTCGATCATCCGAAACCTTCCAATTGCATCAAATTGTTCCAGGCCAAACCCCAATTGGTCCATAACGCGATGGCATGCGGCACAACTAGGATTCTCGCGATGCAATTCAAGTTGCTCACGAAAGGTCGCGTTTTCACCCGCTGTTTTGGTTTCTGCTAACTCAGGAACACCGGGGGGTGGTTCCGGCGGTGGCGTCCCGAAGATATTTTCCAAAATCCATTTGCCCCGTTTCACCGGTGAGGTTCGAGTTGGTCCGCTGGTCAAAGTTAAGACGCTCGCGTGTGACAGCAAGCCTCGACGCGGTGTGCTGCCTAAATTGACCTGGCGAAATTGATCGCCCGTTACCCCATCAATCTCGTAATGCTTGGCCAATTCTTCGTTTAGAAACGAGTACTCGGTTGTCAATAAATCGGCGACCGGAAGATTTGCCTGCAGGGCTGAATCGAACAACAGCATTGTTTCCTGTGCCATTGCTTGGCGAAGCGATGGAGTGAAGTTTGTGTACCGCTCCAGATCTGCTTCGTGAACCTGCAAATTACGTAAACCGAGCCATTGAGCGGCGAACTGATCACTAAGGGCTTCTGCTTTTGGATCCGCAATCATCCGGCGTACCATCGCTTCCAAGCGGCCATCATCTTGTAGCTTGTTTTGATCGGCTGCATCCAATAATTGCTCGTCTGGCAAACTGCTCCACAAAAAGTAGGAAAGCCGAGTTGCAAGCTGATGCTGAGTCAGGCGGACCGTTCCATCTTCTTCAACTTGATTATCTGGCCTATCGGCTGGTGGCGTTTCGATCCGAAACAAAAAGCGTGGCGAGACTAGAATCGCCGTCACTGCAATCTGCATCCCCCGCACATAACTTTCGTCTCGATTGGTCGCATCGATGACCAGTTGAGCATAACGCGTCACTTCGTCGTCATCGACGTGGCCGCGAAAAGCAAGTCTCATTAGGGGGGCTAAGCTTTCCTTCGCTGCTTCTGCCACCTTCGACCATTTGCCGCTCCGCCGCTCGGCATAACGACGAACGATTTTTGCCTGGCTTGGTGGTAATAGGTGTCGAGGTGTTTTGGTCGGCCCGCGGACTTCGATTTCACGCACCATGTAGGGAAACGCGGATACATCAAAATTGCGTTCAGGTCGTATTGGTTTTTTCCGTCGCTCCAATGCGGCGGCGATGATGCCAGGGTCAAGGTTGGCGAAAAATTCGGATTTGGTTTCGCCGATCAACAATTCTTGTTCTTCCTCAAGCGGTTCCACGTAAAAGCGTTGCTCTCCCTTCGGTAACGCCACTCTAAATTCAACACGCTGAGAGCTGCCGCCTCCGCCGTAGTAGCCAAGTTCGGCAACGCCTACCAGTAGCCCATCCCTATTCCAAACCGCCGCCTTGATTTTGGGAGCCTCCGGCTCAGAATTTCCACCGCGGACCCCGATGCGATATTCTCCCTCCACCGGCACATCAAAATCAGCCCACGCAAATGAGTCGGTCGCCAAAAAACGTCCGGTGAAGCTTCCTGTTTTCGTCGCGCCGTGAACGAGAATTTGATCGCTGGCCTGTTCTTGATCCAAGCTAGGCAAATCATCGGGATCCATCAAAACCTGACTCGCGACCGCCTCCGCAGCGTCAAAATATTTCTCCATCAGTAAAGGAGAAAGCGAAAGAACATCGCCATTGTTATCAAAACCCGCTCCTACTTCGTCTGACGGAAAGCTTTCGGCTGGCTGTAGGTCCATGCCGAATAGGTCACGAATTGATCGGTTGTATTCGGCCCGGTTCAAACGTCGGGCGGTTACCTTTCCCGGGCGAGGGCGAAGATCACAGGAAACGGTGAACAACGTCTGATCCAGCAATTCGACTAACAACTTGCGTTCTTCGCTGGAGGGTTGGTCAGAATCCTCAGGGGGCATCGCACCAAACCGAACGATCTCCAAGACTCGCTTCATTTGCCCACCCGAGTTCGCCACATCTTCTGCTTCGAGGGATTGGAAAAAAGTCAGATCGAGCTCACCCTCTTGGAAATCTTGATTGTGGCAATCCAAACAGAGTCGCTGCATCAGCGGCCAGCCCTTCGTGTTCCATTCACGCACGATGTCTTTTGAAGATGCACGATCTTTTGAAGACGCAAGGTTGGCTGCCGTTCGCTTGGCTGTCGGCATGTCGTCAGATTTGCGCTCGTCCCCAAGGGTTGCCGTAACGCAACTCGACCAGAGGTAGAAGACAATTGTTAGTGCAACGCTTTTCAGGGTGGGCACAAGGCTGTACCTGGTAGGACTGGGGGAGGTCGGTGAAAAGACCGACGGCAGTCAGTGGGCGGGGACTCCTAAGTATAAGAAAAACGTCGTTTCTTGCCAGCTTTGAATGCAAGCAAACCACTTTCAGTTCCTGGGAAATGAGCCGGACGGCGGCTGTGAGCAGAGCGTATCCAGGCTCGGACGCGCGAGATTCGGCGTGGCTCCCTTGAAACTGGGAGGTTAATTGCCGGAAAATGGCGTAAATTGCCGCATTAAGTGATTCAATGAACACGTCGTTCCCGACTCGAGCAGACCAGCTGACGGCCTTTGTCCCACTCGATCTGGCTAGGTTCTGAGATCGCGAATGACTCAGAAAGGTAGGAATAAAACGAACGAGATTGAACCGTTCGAATTCAAATCTAAGCTCGCCGATGGCCGAAAAAACTGGTGGTAGTAGTGAGCGGTAGTTCGCTAGATTGGACGAGATTTGATCGGTCGTTGTTCCGCGAATCAAGGTGAGAACCTGTAACCGACGATTTGCCGCTGCTAGACCATGTTTTTTAATTCAGCTGGAAGCCGCATTGGTTTACCGAGCTTGTCGACGCTTGCGACTAACGAATCAGCTTCGACGATTAGTTCACCATCACGTTCAATCCGATAGTGATGCCGAATTCGCACTCGCCGCACTTCTACGACTTCCGTGGTCAGCATCAGTAGATCGTCAAATTCAGCTGCAGCGTGGTAAATCACGTTCATTTCCCGAACAACCAGCATGCAGCCGCTATCTTCGATCTCACGGTATGGCATGCCCCGATCCCGCAGCATTTCAACGCGGCCACGTTCAAAATAGTTTAGATAGTTGGCATGGTGCACTCGCCGCTGACCGTCGGTTTCTTGATAGGTGACGCGAATCGGCAACTGGTGGGCAGGCATGATCGAATGAGGTCTCTCAGATGTTTTTGGATGAAATCTGCGATGGGCTGAGGGCTTGGTCGGTACCTTCCAGCGTGCAACCGATCAAGCCGATCACTGCTGGAAGGGCAATTGCAGAGCCGACAGGACAGAATTGACCCCAACCGACAGCGAAGTCTACACTCTGATCGTCCCGGACCAACCGGGAACAGGCGAAAGGCCTTTTTGAACGGAGTCCAAACATGCGAAAGCTTACGAAATGAGCATCGGCGACGATTCAAGCACAACGTATGAAACGTTGCGAGGGCGGAATTTCCCGGCAATTCGGCAATTCACAATCTTCCTCGAAAATCGGGTTGGCCAGCTGCTCGAAGTGGTTAAGCGGTTCGAGGGCACCGGCATCCGAATTTGTGCCTTATCGATTAATGACGCAGCGGAATGTGCGTTTGTGCGTTTTTTAGTCAGCGACGCAGACCGGGGGCGTGAGATCCTTGAACGCAGCGGCTTGGCGATCATCGAAACCGATTTGGTCGGAGTTGAATTGCCCGCGGGGCCTCAACCGCTTTTACGAGTTTGCACGGCCCTGCTTCAGGCAGAATTGAACATCATCCAGGCTTACCCATTGATCGTTCGTCCACATGGCAAGCCAGCGGTCGCCATTATGGTGGAAAGCATCGAAATGGCGATGCAAACACTCCGTGAGAAGGGCTTTACGATCATCACCGAGGGCGACCTGCAAGGTGATCCTCACACTGACTGATCCGTCCGTTGATCGGGTTCAATCACCAGCCTCCGCCCATTGCCTTTCGGTAGCCCGAGAGGAGGCTGGCGATTCGTGTGTCGTTGAACGTTGGTGCTCTCGATTAGGCGACTCGCTTGACGTACAGCCACCATTCGGCGGCCAAAACACCGAGCATCGCAACCAGGGCCCACCGCCAATAGTCTTTTCTTTCTTCGGCATTCCCAACCGCTGCCTCGACCGCGACGTAGCCGACTTCGATACTCGGTGCTGCTGCGATTGTGCTTTCCCGTTGATCAAACAGGTTGATGGCGAACAGGCCAGCAAGCTCATCCTTCGCCTCGATGCGATAGTTACCCGGTTGTTCAGTAGCAAGGATCTCCGCGATGCCACTGGTTCCCAATCGGATTTCCGTTACCTCGCCACCGACGCGTCGGAGCTTCGCTTCCCCGATTGCGTTTTCCAATCGCACTTCAACTGTTTCACCGGGACGGTGTGAGGGAGCGCCTGTTGCTTCGGCGGCCCCAGCGAGGTATCTCAACACGTTCAACATGAAGACCGGCCAAGATCGCTCGGCGTACCAGTTCGTATTGATTTCAGTTGAACCGGTCTCTGTGGTAGAAACAATTTCAAAGCCAAGGACAAGATCTTGGTAGCCTGCCCGTGGTGCCAGCACGAGTACGGCTCCAATGTCGGCGACCATCAAATCAGTGGAGCCAGATGGTCCCTGCAACCCTCTGCCGTTGAAGATCAACAAGGAGTAAAGCTCAAGGTACCGCATCATCGGATGGGCTCGATCGACATCAACCAGTGCGACGGAGGACAATGGAGATTGCCAAGACCAGTTGGCTGCACCAGTTTCGGTTGCCTCAGTCTGGGCTACCCCAGTTTCGCTTGGCTCTGACGCGTCGTTTGTTCCATTCGTATCAGCATTTTGCGGGTCATCTGCGTTCCCCGATTCAGTCGCAGTCGTCTCAGGTGGTGTATTGCCAGTCGATGCTGCCCCGAACGCGTTAGCGGGTGGCAGTGCACCAATGAAAAAGGTGTTGGTTAATGGCATTTGCGGCGGCGTGCAACGATCAAAGATGATTAAATCATCGGTGCCGGCAAACGCTCTCGCAGCATAGGCTTCGCTGCTTAGATAGGACGGTAGTACAAAATCGGCATTACAGATTTTTGCGGCCTTTTCGGTGCTCAGCCCCAATCGGATTGGTGTATTGCCCTCGGTGACGACAAGAACCGACACGTTCCGCAATGGCGTTAAACCGGCATAAGCGATGTTGTCGATTTTGAGATCGTCATCCAAATCCAATTTCAGTTCTAATGTCGCAGCAGCCTCGCTTTCGAGCGAAAACGATAGGCCCGTTTGATCCCCTGGTTCGAGCGACACGGGCGTGGCATCGAAAAACTCACCATCAAGTGTCAGGGTGGCGGTTGTTTCGATGGCTTGGTTACCGAGATTCATCACGGTTCCAAAGGCTTGAACTTCAGTCGGTTGTTCCAGATTACGCTCGGCACTGAATGCAGTGATCGCCAAGTTGTTTACTGAATCCGTCCCAATCGACACGAACTCTGGCTTTAAGTTTCCTAAATTGAATTCGGTAACGGCGGCGAAACCGCCGTCACTGTAGATCAGCAGATCGGCAGGCTTTTCTTGCGCTACCTGCACGTCATTGACATCTCCCATCTCGCTCGATCGACGCGGGTTGGCCAAGCCGTCAGCCGCTTTCAATGCACCTAAAATATCGGTCGGTTGATTTGTCGCTTGCACACTGGCCAAAGCATCCCGCAAGCGGCGACGATCGGAAGTAAATGACTGCACGGTCACGGGGCGATCACTAAAAGTGACCAGCATCGCCACATCGGTGTCATCCATCTCTTCGATCTTTTGCTCGATCATTCGCTTCGCTTTGGTCAGTCGGGTTTCTCCTGCTCCAAGATCGGTCGCCTGCATACTGGCTGAGTTGTCGAGCAAAAATACGGAGCGACTTTGTTCACTGACATCGCCTCGCATTCCCGAAATGAACAATGCCAAGGCTGCGACAGCGATCGCGAGTAGCTGCAAGAACAGCAACAAACTGCGGCGCAGTCGCTGTAGCAAACTGTTAACGTGCAAATCCTCGATGGTTTGTGACCACAGATAAGTGCTGGGTACCTCGACCGGTTCTCGTCGAAGTTTCAGGAAGTACAGGATGATAATTCCGACCGATACGGCAGCCAAAATCGCCCAGCCGAGCGTGCTCGTAAAAGCAGGGGTCCAACTCATCGCACGACCCCCCGCTGACGTAAGTATTTGGTGACGATCGTTTCTACCGACGTTTCGGTCCGTACGGGAATGTACGAGATCGAACGACGGCTACAGAATGATTTGATCCCGCCGATGAACGACTTCACTGTCTCTTTGTACTTCTCGATCGCATAAGCGTTGATCGTGATCTCTGCTGCATCACCATCTTCGACGTCGATTAAGCGTCGGTCACCGCGCAATGGCGGGTCGATCTCCTCGGGCGACAGAACATGCATGACGAAAACATCCATCCGGCGTCCCACCAGCATTCGCAACGCTGACTCGTAGCCATGCTTATCCATCAAATCAGACAACAGAATGACGACTCCCGTGCCAGAGTTCCGAATCGAGAAGTCTTTGATGCCTTCGGAAAGGGTAACGTTATGGCCACTCTCAAATGACCCCAAGTAATTCAGCATTTTCCACAAGCTGGCTCGTCCTCGCAGAACGGGAGCACTTCTCCCCGGGGGGCCTAGGGCTTGCACGCTGACACGGTCGGCCCGACAAAGTCCAACATATCCCAGGGCTGCAGCCAGTTGCTTGGCAACCGTTAACTTGTTTGGGTCACCGAAATTCATCGACTCGCTGGCGTCAATCAAAACGTAGACGTGTAAGTCTTCTTCTTCTTGAAACAGTTTGAGAAACAACTGGTCCAAGCGGGCATAGAGATTCCAATCAATCAGCCTTAAATCGTCTCCCGCAACGTAATTACGAAAGTCGTGGAATTCGACGCTTTGCCCCTTCCTTTTACTCTTGCGCTCGCCTTTCATGCGGCCGCGGAATACTTTTCTTGAAACCAGTTCCATCCGTTCCAATCGTGCCAACAGTTCTGGCGACAGCAGTTGGTTGGCAGACGCAGCATTGCTCATTCGCAGGTCCTGGCTCGTGCTGAGCGGTAAGAAAAATTAGGCAAGCAGTGATGGAAGTTAAAATCGCTCTGGGGAGAACAGGAATGTCTGATCCCGCACCTAATTCTTGGTGATTGGCTAGGAGCTGTACGCTACAGCGTGTTGGCAGCGGTGTCTGCGGCGACGACCGCGTTATTTCCATAGTAGCGGCAAACGCTCATCATTTGCACCAAGCCGGCCTGCTTGGCGAATCCCACTTCCCTTCCGATTGGTCAATTTGTCACCTAGGTCTTCCCGGCCGCGTTCAGCTGCGGCCTGAAGTCGTTGCACGACGTCTGGGTGCTCTTCGATGACATTCTTCGTTTCCGAAACGTCCGCGTCCAAATCGAACAGACTTAGTCCTATATTGGCCTGTTGATAGGGAATTGGGAGGCCCCCGGTTCCCCCAGGGTGCCCATTGGTGGTTCGGTAGCGATGCGGAAAGACCAGCTTGAAGCGATCATTTCGTACGGCTTGGAGTTGGCCACCCCCGTAGTAGCAGAAAAAGGCTTCATGAGGCGATTTGGCACCTTCCTCGCCAAACATCAGAGGGCGAATGTCTTTGCCGTCGATTTTGTGGTTGGGGAGTTCTGCGTTGATCAACTTCGCAACTGTGGGCAGCAGGTCGATGGTGCTGCAGAGTTGGTTGCACTCAGTACCGGCAGGGATCTTCCCCTTCCACCACATGATGGTTGGCTCTCGATAACCGCCCTCAAACATCGTGCCTTTGCCTTCGCGAAGCGGAGTCGCTTGCCCTGCGTGCGTGCCGTAGGAAAGCCAAGGCCCGTTGTCACTTGTAAAGACCACCAGCGTATTGCGTTCAGCACCAATGTCTTCTACCGCCTGCAATACCTGCCCGACTGACCAATCAATTTCCATCATCACGTCAGCGAAAATACCACGGCCGCTTTTTCCGCGAAAAGCTTCGGAGGCATACAGTGGTACGTGCACCATTGGGTGGGGAAGATACAAAAAGAAAGGCCGATCAGTGTTACCTTTGATAAACTTCACCGCTCGCTCGGTGAACTCCTTGGTCATCTGCTCCTGATCTTCTGGCTGAATATCTTTATTCGCGATCGACCATCCATTGGTCGTGGAAGCTTCGATCATCGGTAGGGCAGCCCAGTTGATCTTCGCATTTGGATCTTTGGCTCGTTTTGCAACCGAGTTCGGGTGCAACGGCCACATATCGTTGCTGTACGGAATGCCGTAGTACTGATCAAATCCATGGGCGGTCGGCAAGAATTTTGGATGGTGGCCCAGGTGCCACTTGCCAAAGATCGCGGTTGCGTAGCCTTGCGACCGGCACAATTCCGCGAGCGTCGTTTCAGCTGAGTTCAATCCGATATCCGATTTTGGGCCGAGTGCGCCGCGAATCCCGATACGTGTGTGGTAGCAACCGGTAAGCAGTGCGGATCGGGATGCGGAGCAAACCGCCGATGAGACGACAAAATCAGTAAATCGTCTTCCCTCGGCTGCCATTCGATTGAGGTTGGGAGTTTCGTAGCCGGTCGCGCCGAATGGGTTGATGTCTGCATACCCCATATCGTCCATGAAAATGACCACGACATTGGGCGGGGTTTGCTGTGCGAACGCCGATTTCAGTGGTCCCGATAACGAGAGCCCGAGAAACAGCATCAGCGAGGCAATCAAGTGTGGCTTCATCAACAACTCTCCAATTCCTCTGCGGCTGACGCGATGTCCAAGCTGCAAATTTAACACGGGCGAACAATTTGATTCCTGAATTGTAACTTGTCTTGTTACAGACGGGGGACGCCCCGATCGCCCCGGATTTATTCGTCTTTTTGTTCTGCGATGTCCGCTGTGGTTCCCGCGAACTGGGCGGCGGGCAACACGGCACAGCTTTCCACCCCACTGATCAGTCTGTTCAATTCGGCTGGGTTGCCGATTGCCGCTAGGCCAACCGATTCGATGACTTCATCTTCCAGCTTACTGCGGATCAGCAGACGATGATTCGCAGCGACCCTTTGGATGACCCTTGCTATGCCATTGGATGCATCCCAAGCTGGAAACTCATCTTCCGCGACGATCGGGTCATCGGCCCTCGCATCAAAGTCAATTGGTTCTTCTCCGCCAAGTTCCAAAAGACAACCGCTTGGCAAATCCTGCATCTCTGTCCACAGGACAATGGTTCCCCCGGGCACGGCATACCGCGCGGCGGCGGTGAACCCACGTGCCGCATTGGCCCAGGTTTGCTGTTGAATTCCACCGTCTAAGGAAGCAATTAAGAGTGGTGCAGTTGGTGGATATTCAGAATCATCAGGTTGGACCGAAGCGAGTCGTTTGCGAATCGCATCGGGAGTCCCAGCAAAGACATCTCTAACTCGCCCTAGTTGATTTGGAATCGCACACAGCATGAACTGAGCTCCGAGCCACTGACAAGCTTGTGTCGCATGGGCCAGCGTTTCATCCTTTGAGTGGTTACTGGCAAAACTGTTCCGACGGTGCCTAGCTCGAGATGCTGAGTCTGCAAAGAATGGAAAGACCCCAGTGATATCATGGGGAACGTCAGCATCCAGCGGACGGCCTGTCGCGATCGGCAGCACCAAATCGGCATCCACCAAGCGACGGTTTAGGTAGACCGGATCGGCATCTTGATCCGCTCCCAAATAACGCAGCGAAGCTCGGTCGGACGACTCGTGTCGGACAACGCGTGTGCGTTCACCGATTTCGTGCTGAATTGCGGCAACCGTTTGGTCATTCGCTTCGTCCCATACCACAATGTCGACCGCACTTGCCTCGGTTTCATCCAAGGCACGCAGCACTCCTCGAATAATTTCAACAACCCCTGGCGTGTTGGGGTCAACCGCCAACGCAACCCGATCGCCAGGCACAATCGCTGCCGCCAACGGTGGGAAATCGAGCGGCTGCTGTAGCGCAAGGAAGGTCGCGTGAGCGAGATCAGGCACTTCGCTGGCCGATCCATGCTCAAAAACGCAGATTTGATCTCCACGAAGTGAATCGAGTGTGTCCGAAAAGTTGAGATCAGGTCGGTTGGGCACGGACACGTTCAAGTTCCATTTGTTCGATGGCAGGGCGGAGGACGACAGATGCTGCAGCTTGTTTCCAATTGTGGCCGCTAGCTTTGTTTTAGTACGCTCGCGGCGAAAACAGAAGGCACAGCAACCGATCATATGTGCCACCTCGCATCGCAGGTGCCAGAATGAAATCAGTCCGCCAGATCGCTTCCAATTCGCTCGCGTTGGGGTTCCTGGTCGCTTTTTCCCCGTTGCTGGGCTGTAGTCAATCGGGTCCCCAGGGCGAAGTGGCGACCGAAGCTCAGCCAACCTCGTTTCGGCGACAAACCCCCGAGAAATTGCTGAAAGCTGCCTTAGATCGATATCAAAACGCGGCTGCCTATCACGATCGGGGAAGCGTCCGCTTGGAATATCGCGATGGCGATCAAATCGTCACAAAAACGGCACCGATCCAGGTTTGGCTAGATCACGATCGGCTCTACATTGCCGCCTACGATGTTCGGATCTGGCGAGACGATCACGCACTGAATTGCTGGATTCTGGATCCAGCTACCCGGAATTTTGATTCGCAGGTCGTCCGCCGGCCAATCGAACCGGGCCGACCGAACCTCCAGCAATTACTGGCCGACCCGATTCTTGCCGAACGTTTGGCGGCGGGGTTGGCTGGCCCGCCCCCCCAGCTCGAATGGTTGTTCTCAGGCGAACCGTTGCAGCCGCTCTTTGATGGCAGTCACCAATTTCGCTTCGGCTCCCCTAAAATGCTTGACGGAGTCAGTTGCCAGCGTGTGACGGTCGACGATGAATATGTTTTTTGGATCGACCAGCAAAACAGCACCATCCGCCGGATTCAATTGCCATCCTTGCAGGCACCGATTAACCCAGGCGAGGCATCCCAGGCGATGTCGCTGAGTATGGAATTTTCGGACGCCAGCTTTCGAGCGGATCAACAATCGCTCGAATTCAGTCCATTGCCGGCAGAGCCGAAGTACGTGACGCAATTTGTTCCGCTGCCACCACCGGCTCCCCCGGCAATTGTTGGTTCCAGCGTCCCTGCGTTTAAATTGCAAACCGAATCAAACGACTGGGCATTGAGTCACCAGGGAAGCGATCGTGAATTGACAATTTTGATTGCATTCAACGGCGACCCGCCATCGCAATTTGTGGCAAGTACGATTGACCAATGGCAAGCACGCATGCCGGCCGACCTGCGGCAGCGTGTAAGAATCGGTTTGCTAGTCGCCCCTGGCAGTGTCGAGCGGATTCCACGCGGCAATTCCATCGGCCTGCTGTTAGACAGCGACCGTACAGTCAGCCAGTCGCTCACTGTCGAATCGGGAGGGTTAGCAATTTTGAACCAATCGGGAGTCGTGTCCTGGGTGCAACCCGGCTGGACCTTTGCGGGGAGCGAACCACTTATCACGCTCGGAGCAGTCCTTGGCGATTTGCTTGAGGGAATTGACGTTCCCACGCGGATGCGGCGGCAATGGCAAGATCAGGCATCGGCCTATCAAGCCGCTGTGCGAAATTCCACCGGCAATTCCACCGGCAATTCCAGCACCGGGCGTTAGGGATTATCGAATTTATTCGCTGTGCGTATTGAATTCGCTATTAAGATTGTGAGCATTCGCGTCGCTCTACCCCGCTTCGCAAACTTGAGCCGTCGCCTCGTTTCCTCGGGCGAAAACCCGATGGCCTGAGCCTCCACTCTTGTCGGGGATATCAGTCCGCTGAACCAAAATGCACTTGCTTTGGTAGGGCAATGATCGCGACAATCCGCCATCTCCGCTGCCCAGGAATGGACCAAAATGGAATTTGGCGACCAGTCTGATAACCCGTTCTCCATCGACTTTTCACAAAAACGTCGTGGTAAGGCAAATAGTGTCAAATCTGCACTAAAACTGCTGGCGTTGGTAGCGGTTGGTTTGACAGTTACCTTGGCGGTCACGCGATTTACTCCGCGTTGGTTGGTGCAACGCTATACAAACGGATTTGAATCCCTGCCCAGCGAGGAGAAGCGTCAGCGTTTGGTTCAGCTTGCCAGCCTCGGTGACGTGGCAATCGATCCACTGGTGTCGGCACTCGCAGATCAGGACCCTGAAGTTGCCAGAACTGCGTTTGACTTGTTGTCAGAAAACCAAAATGCATGGACGATTTTGCCGCAACGGAAATTGCAGCGAAGCCATGCCACCCTCGTGCGTTCGATCCAAGCGATTGCCGTCTATCTACCGGATGACCGCACCGGATGGGCCAATTCGTTGCTGCAGGAAACAATTCAGTACTCAGTCAATCGTCAAGACAAGTTATCGAAACTGCTTTACGACGACGCGAACCACGCGATCGATATGCTGGCCATTTCCGATCGTGCTGGGCCCAGTATTTTGAGTGATGAACCACTTGATTCATCTGAGCCGCAACGTTTGTATGTTCGAAGTGAACCGCTTCCAGTTAAGGAAATGCAAGCAGGCCTTTGGACCGACTGGCCACCACCAGAAGCGAGGGCCGAGACACGTGCAAATGGTGATCAAGGCAATTTGCCTGTCGAGGCCCCGCCGCGAGGAAGGGAAATGGAATTGGCGGAAGAGGCTTCTGTCTACCGCTCGTCGCTGTCGAGATTGAAGTCCGTCGATCCGAACCAGACAATTGTTTTGCATGACGTCAGTGCACCGCAATCTGCTGCCAATCTCGCCCCTACGGCTGATGTCGCAACAGCGGCGCATTTGATCGACTCTCCAATGGGAGCTTTCGATGATCGCAGTGTGATGCATTGGCTTGGCAGTGAAAACCGCGAATTACGCGGTAAAGCAAGTGATGAGCTAACCTCCCGTGGTTACAACGAAAACGAAATCAGGATTGCAACGCAAATCGTGTCGGCTGATTTACCGACTCGACTTGCCCTGATTGATGGGATCGCCCACGCTCCCCAAGTCGATCCTCGCCCATGGTTGCTGATGCTGCTTGATGACGAGAGTCGAGATGTCAAGCTGCAGGCCATTTCGGTGCTTGCGACGATGAACGACCCAGCGGTCAACAACCAGCTTCGCCTACGCGTGACCGAAGAACGCGACCCAACAGTGGCTGCTCGAATTCGCCGCGTCCTCAATTTGCGATAGGCTAGGATTTGGGGTCAATCATTTTCGAGTCTGAGCGACCGATGCCCCAAGCTCAAAATCGCCAGCGACCTTGATGCAGCACCGATGGATCGGTAGCGTCAGTTCGATCGGTAGCGTCAGTTCGATCGGTAGCGAGAGGGGTTTGGTCGTCGGC
>JARGNK010000130.1:0-4260 GCA_029213145.1 Rubripirellula sp.
AGCGATCATGCGGCGAAAGTCTCTCGCTACCCATGTTTTCGGAGCTCACGACTGCCGAGGTTGACCGAGTGATCGCCGTTTTATGTGATGGTTTGACCAAGGAAGGAAATGGATTGAGATGAAAGCATCTGAAATCAGAGTCATGACGGAGATTGAAGATGCGCATTGGTGGTATCAAGGTCTAAGGGATCTCTTGTCCCGAATGATCGACAAGTTTTTCAAACCCAACGGAAACGCTCGAGTTCTGGATGCAGGATGCGGTACGGGAGCGACACTCGTATTGTTGAAGCGGACGTTGAATCCAGAGTGGCTAGGAGGTTTTGACACTTCCGATTTGGCGCTGGAATATTGTCAACAAAAACTACCTGATGGGAATCTATTCCAGCACGACATCCGTCAGCCAATCGATATGGGGCACGAAATGGATTTGATCGTTAGTTGCGATGTTCTTTCTGAGGCGGGACTGACGGAATCGCGGGAAGGGATGCAAGGTCTAGCCGATACTCTGTCATCCGGCGGTCTGATGATTCTTCATCTTCCCGCTTATCAATGGCTCCGAAGCCAGCATGACCTGGCCGTTCAAACGAATGAAAGATGCACTCGCTCACAGGTGCGTTCTTACATGAAAAGCCTTGGTTTGACGCCAGTTTTTATTTCTTATCGACTTTGTTGTTTGTTTCCGGTGATACTTCCCCTCCGATTGCGATCCGCTTGGTTTCCAACGAAAGATGTCGCTACGGCGCAATCGGACCTTAGAATGCCAAACCCAATCATCAATCACACTCTCGTTCGTACCTTGCGGACGGAGAATCAGTTTCTCGCTAAGGGTGGTCGATTCCCATTTGGTTTATCAATCATCGCATGTGCGACAAAGCCATGACGATGACCGCCTCGACTCCTGACATGGTTCGATCGCATATAAATGATCGTGATCACGAATGGCTCATCTGAAGTTGCTTCATACGCCAAGCGACTTGGAGCAGGGATCTCCGGCAGCCCCGACGTTGAAAGACATCTTTGTCACACAATGCTTCGATCCGCCGCACAAGATACATCTAAAATCCATGCTGATCGGGGTAAACCTTTGCTGCCTTGTCCGATCCTTAGAAAAATCTCGAGGCCGATCGTGCCATGCGTGCTCGGGGTGGGTATAAGCCGCATGCGGTACCTTTTAGCATACGCCTGAAGGTTTGCTGCAAGTGGTTTGCAGCTGTCGGCATGAGGTAGATCTTTACGAATTGACTTGGTGACCCCTGACGTCAAGGACACGCCTGACGGTTACTGGCCTAGCTAAGAATGGATGATCGCGCACGGTGATTGTCGATTCAATCATTTCGTCAAACCCTTGCGAGCGTCGACCAGGCCGACGACCCGAAACGATTCAATCAAACGTTTGGCGTGCCAACCTTGGGCATAGGCTGAAAATTGAACTTGGTACTTGCCGGCTTGAATACCTGGGTTGTCCTCTGAGTGGAAGTGAAAACTCACCCGACTTGATTCTGTCACTGGAGCACCTCGGTTGAGTGCGTGTCGACCATTGATTTGGCCGCGTAAAACAATCGGTTGCTTCATTCCATCGGCAGTGACTGCACGAACCGTCACTTTCGAGTACTGCCCTTCTGCGTACCATTTCGCTGATTCAGGGCTAGGTGCTTCAGAGTGAATCACGCGAACATGATCGACTGGCACGTAGTAGTAAACACCGCTTATTCCCTGCATGACTTCCTTAGCGTAGTCTCTGCTCATGGTGCCGAGCTTCAAGCGTTTTTTACTGAGGTAGCGGCTCGTCTCACCGAGCTTCCGAAACCGAGGCGTCGTTTCGCCTGATTGCGGTGGCCCCACCTGGTAGTACGATCCGTCTTGGTGCCGGTAAACCCTTCCAACTTCGAATTGGACTCCTGGTTGGTAATCAGCGATCACGCCGTAGTAGTCTTCCATTGCCTGACGCAACGCTTCCTGGTCCGGGTACCCACCCGGCACCAAAATGTCACCCATCTCGCGCAGTCGCAGGGCTGCTGCCTTGAATCCATGCTCGCGGCCTACAGTCACGGGCTCAGGTAGTTGGCCGTGAGGTGGGTCGATCTCGCGAACATGCAATTCAGTGCGTTGGGCACCCTCCACGACAACCTTGGCCCGGACGTACCGAATCGATGCGGGCAGGTTGATGTGAAATTGATTCATCACTTTCGGATCGTATCGTTCATCATTGAGAGGGAAGCGATATGTGTTTCCATCTTTGTCGAGAACCTCTACCGAGCAGCGTGACTGTGCCAACGCGGGGTCTGATTTGAGTAGCGTTTCAGGTGAGAAAAGATTACCCCAGTTGCCGTAAAGTGCCGGATAGATAAACGAGGTCATGTTGCTGGGTTGGATCGGGTCGTACATTCCCAGTAATGTCATGACGGGTACGCCAACCCGATCCGGCTTTGGCGAGTTGACCTTCGATACTACCATTGTTTGCGTTTTCGCGTCCCATTCGCGATAGCCGGTTGGACTGGTCAGATCCAGCACGCCCGACTGGCCGCCAACCTTTTCCTGGATCATGTTCAGGGAAAAGGGCGTGTGCAAGGTAAACACACTTACCTTACCCATTGGCTTGCCGCCCGCCATTGCGTCGGAGCCAAAGCCATAAGGAAAGTCTCCTTCGGGGCGTTTACCATTCCAGTTGAGATTCCCGATCAAGCGGTTCTTGAAAAGATTGAAACCCCACGCTCCGTTCCTGGCGTGAACGCTCAACACCTTGCCACCTGGATAATGAGGCAGTCCATGATCGTGACCGTATTCGTGCGAGAACTCATTGCCCGTCGTACTCATCAAGGTTAGCTGACCACCACCGCCACTAAGCCCATGCCGAACGGTCACCGATTGAGGCTGCCCGTCTTGACCACTTTCGGTGTAGACACCCGCACTCGTATGCACCGTCGTATGCCGAAAAGGTCTCGGTTGTTTCTCCGTACCACCAGCCGACGAGGGAATCCCGATGTTGGCATAATTGATGCCGGTAGAAACCATTCCCTTAGCGATCTCCTGTCGCATGTCACCTTTGTAGACTCCCGCTCCTTCAAATGTACTCCGCTCTGTGTAGACATTCCCGTTTGGCATGACGACTTTAGGGAAGTGGATGGGCAGGTATTGTGCCGCAGTAAACTTTGCGATCGGCACCATTTGGAAATAATCCAAGGCCAATTCGGGGGAGAGGTTTTCGTCAGGATAACACCATTTATTGACTTGAACCTCTGACGGCGGCAGTAGCATCCCCAGTTGCGTGTGTTGTGTCACCAATTCGATCGGAGGGCCAAATTCGAAACCGTCTGCTGGTATACGCCCCTCCGTCCCCGCGTCGTCGCGGACAATTAATTCCAAACCAGAGTGCATGAAGTTCCAGGGAACCACGGTTGTCCAAGCTCTCTTGCTGTATACCACTGGTGGGCGCCCGTCAGAATTACCGGAATCGTTTTTGGGTTCCATCCAGGGAGCCTGTAGTTTCCGTTTTAATTTCTGGCCGTCACGCCCGCGGAGCAACAACGTGTACCCTTTCCCCGACGAATCAACCGGGAAGAATAACAAGTAAGCGGCCCGATCAGTCACCAACAAGGGCCGTTGCTCTTCGCCGCGCTGGGGGCCAACCAATGTGTTTTGCAGGAATGCGATTTCCCCGTCTAACGAACCAATAAGATTGGGGTGAATCACCCGGTCGCCCGTAAAATCGATCGCCGTACTCCAGTACGGAGGTTTGAAATTGTCCGCATCCGCAACACCAATCAAAAGCATCAAAATGCAGCATGTACTTGATAGTCCTGGGTGCAAGAGTGAGCGAAGGGTGGCTGAAAGGTTCGATGCAACCAACATGCTTAGGGAATTCCGTGGGAGCTATGAAGTTTTCAATTACAGAAGATGCGGGGAAGCGGGGTATCTTGCCGCTTCGCCTTTGATTAGGCGAGCCATCGTATTATCGTCTCGAAAGTCGACTGCCGAGTTGATCGATGTCTGAAACGAATCTAGCTTCGGTCGATTCGGTATCAACCATCGTATGCGAAACCGCGATCCATAGCAGTCTTTTTGATGACGGTGCCTCGTCTTCTTTTTGGAGGTTCGAAGGATCGACTTTTGTTAGGTTTTGAATCGACCTAGCCCACGGAGGATATCCGGTGCCGGGGCGGATAACCCAATGCACTCCGCGGGCGGATCGTGATGTAATTGACTCACCAAAGCTCATTCAGCACCTTTACCTCAAGCATCGTTTCGAAGGTAAAGACAGGG
>JARGNK010000130.1:4360-20102 GCA_029213145.1 Rubripirellula sp.
CCAAAGCTCATTCAGCACCTTTACCTCAAGCATCGTTTCGAAGGTAAAGACAGGGACAGGCTGATTTGGGGACAGGCTGATTTGGGGACAGGCTGATTTGGGGACAGGCTGATTTGGGGGCAGGCCATCGCCAGTGGGCCATCGTCGGTGAATGCTGCTCGCTAGCATTTTCGGCGACCTCACTTCTTGTGGATTTAGCCGGATCAATGCGTGTTGACCGCTTGATGATTCACCAAGAAGTGGTCAACATTTGGAATTGAATCTGGACGGGCTGCGGTTTCGGATTCATGGGGCAACACCGCAGCAATCTTGTGGAGGCATGGGGCAATGCTTGCGCGGTTGAAGACGTTTACGCTCTTGGGCATCGAAGCGATGCCCGTCGATGTCGAAGTCGACATTTCCCCAGCGGCAATGCCAAAGACGATTCTGGTCGGCTTGCCCGATGCAGCAGTCAAAGAAAGCACGCACCGGATGGAACGTGCGATCGTCAACAGCGGTTATATCCGGCCAAGTGACCGTGTCGTCATCAACCTCGCCCCTGGAGATCTACCCAAGCAAGCGGCTTCGTTCGACCTGCCGGTCGCGTTGGGCGTTCTCGCCGGAAGTGGGCAGCTCGCCGCTGAGCAACTGGATCAATACGCCGTTATTGGTGAACTCGCTTTGGAGGGACTCGCGCGACCGGTCAAAGGAGCGTTATCCATCGCCATCGAAGCAGCCAAAAACCCGCAACTTCGAGGATTGGTTGTACCAGCGGCCAACGCTTGCGAAGCCGCTGTCGTCGATCGCCTGGAGATCATTCCGGTCGAAAGTCTGACCCAGGCGATTGGTTTCTTTTCAGGGGAAATCGATCTCGCTCCAGCACCTAGCCAATTGCGGCATTGGTTTGAACGCTTCAGCAGTTATGACATCGACTTCGGAGACGTTCGCGGCCAAGAATCGGCCAAGCGGGCGATGATGCTCGCCGCCGCAGGACGACACAATCTAATGATGCTCGGACCGCCCGGCAGTGGCAAGACGATGCTAGCTAAGCGGATGCCGACTATTCTGCCTCCACTCTGTGCGGCCGAGTCGATTGAAACGACTCGCATCTACAGTGCGCTAGGGCAACTTCCCGCCGGACAACCGTTACTGGCCAAACGCCCCTTTCGAAGCCCACATCACACGATCAGTGACGCGGGCTTGGTGGGCGGCGGAAGTCCACCAGCACCTGGCGAGATCAGTAAAGCACATAACGGGATCCTTTTCTTGGATGAACTTCCAGAGTTCAATCGAAAAACACTCGAAGTGATGCGACAACCACTGGAGGATGGCATTGTCACCATTTCTCGTGCCCTCCGAAGCTCGACCTTTCCTGCCGATTTCATGCTAATCGCCGCCGCCAATCCGTGTCCCTGTGGCTATCGCAGCGATCCCCGCCGAAGTTGCAATTGCACGCCCCCACAAGTCGAAAAATACATGTCCAAAATTTCAGGGCCATTGATGGATAGAATCGATCTTCACATCGAGGTGCCAGCGGTGCCATTCGAAGAACTTTCATCATCCACGACCGCCGGCACAACAAGCGATCAGATGCGTGAGGAGGTATTGCGGGCACGTACGCGACAAACAGATCGCTTCATCAACTCGATCTCTAATGGAATCCCGGTTCGATACAACGCACAAATGACCAGTCGGCAAGTGCGTCAGCACTGTGAACTCAATAAAGCTTGCAAGCAAATGCTCCGACACAGCGTGGAAGAAATGGGGCTTTCAGCCCGAGCACACGATAAAATCCTGCGTGTGGCCCGCACAATCGCCGATGTCGCCGACGACGATTCACTAACCGAAACCCACCTCGCCGAGGCGATCGGCTACCGAAGCCTGGACCGCGATTTGTGGCAGTAACAGGGCCGCCGGCTGCTTTCTTCATCAACCAGGGCTTGGCAATCAGGCGTATCGACGTCAGCATTCTTCTGCTAACTTCAGTCCGTTCTGATCACACTCATCCCATTCAATCAAGATCTAGATGACATCATTAGATTTCACCGAATCGCTTGAAATTAAGGCCTCTCCTGATGACCTGGACGATGACGGTTTTGTCAGTCTTTGGAATATCGCCTCAGCGTCCTGTGATGGTGATTTGGTAAATACCCGAACCTTGGCCGCTCAATTACTCGGATTTCTTTGCAAAAAGAAATGTGAGTTCGTGGTCGTCAGTACAACAGACGTTGAATATCTCGACGCTTGGTTCGAACGCGACAATAAACTTCTTTACGACTGGAACTTCGATAGCGAGACGGTGGATGTTGTGAGCCAACATATCGAAGTACCTTTTTCGAGTCTCGTCTTGTTCTTGGACAATCAGAAGTTCAATCCGCAGACCAAGCACAGCCCGAAACGAGCAGACAGGGTCGAATGGTGCACCAACCAGTGGAACGTTGGTTAGAGATTTAACCAGGACAGTAGTTTCTATACGCCGCATTTACTTAATGCGGCGGTCATTGGACCATGGATGAAATCGGCAGCACTGCGTGAAAGCTTTTTGAACACCTTGGTTTGATCGACATGGGTCAATCAAGTGGCGCTATTCGGGTTTGACCCATCTTCTTTCACGCTCGATCCCACGAGCAGACTTCATAAACGCCGCAGGCTTAGCACCCGATGGTCGTGGGCCCACCCATGACCACGCTCTTCTAGCAAGCTTTTGGGGCCTGCGACTTAGAAAACAACAGGCACGGGCTTCACAAGAACATAGCGACCAGAGGGTCGCAAGTACGCCAGGCCCTGGCACCAAAGCGATGCAAGTCGATCTCTTTTTCGCGGCAAGTCCAGAGTCGAATCCACGCGAAATGGCCGAACTGGCGGCGTTAACGAGCTTGCACCATGGCAAACGGCTAGCGGCAACAACTGCCAATTGAAAGTTCAACCAGCCCAGCCACCGGCAATTTCAGTCGCTGACGAGAATCAGATTTGCGTTCCAATCTGATCCCTTGCCAATTTTCTTGCCGTTTACCTACCTATTGAACTCCGCTTTTATCATAATGTCGGCGTTACTGAACACGCCGAGAACGATTTCAAAATCGCCGATCGTCGAACCGCTAATCCTCACTGTAAACAACGCTTTAGGAATCCGAGATGGCCGCACGAAAGCCGCTGATACATTGTCTCGCCGCAGTAATCGCCCTGTTGCTAACACTCCCCACAGCATCAGCGGTTGAACTTCCTGATCCCGATGGAAAGTCGGCGGACATGAGCAAACCAGTGCAAGTCTACATCTGCCTGGGCCAATCCAACATGTTGGGGTTTGGAAAGACGAAAGGCGGCGAGGGATCGGTCGAGTCTGCCGTGAAAGAGAAAAATCTTTACCCTTATCTGATGGACGATGAAGGTAATTGGACGGTGCGAAACGACGTACGCAATGTTCGTGTGATGGGAAGTGGCGGCGGCGGTGCCCGAATGTTCAATAATGAATGGATGACGATTACCGGTGGAAAGATCGGCCCCGAAATCGGCATCGGCTATCACGTAGGAGAAGCCACGGAAGCCCCAGTCATGATCCTGAAAAGCTGCATCGGAAATCGTGCGCTTGGCTGGGACTTGCTGCCACCTGGCAGTGAGTCGTTTGAGTTCACTGACAAAAAAGGTGTTACCTGGGTTCATCCTGGATACAAGGGATCTCCCGAGCGTTGGGAAAAAGGAACAGAGCCCAAAAAAATCAATTGGTATGCTGGCTTACAGTATGACGGGGATATCGCCCGAGCAAAGAAAGTTCTCTCTGAGCTCGACAAGTACTATCCCGGAGCCAACAGTTACGAAATCGCCGGTTTCTTTTGGTGGCAAGGCGATCGGGATAGTCGCAGCGAAGCGCTCGCCAGCCGCTATGAAAAAAACCTCGTACAGCTCATCAAACAGCTTCGCAAAGACTTCGACGCGCCGAATGCCAAATTCGTCTGTGCCACCTTGGGGCAAACAGAAAAAGGAGCGACCGATAATGGCGGAAAACTTCTCGACGCGATGTTCGCGATCGATGGTGAGTCTGGCAAATACCCCGAGTTCAAAGGCAACACTGCCACCGTCTATAGCCACCCTCTCTCAAAGGGAAGTAGCTCGGGTGGCCACTACGGTGGTAATGGCGAAACCTATATGAACATCGGTGAAGCGATGGGGCAGGCAATGGTTAAACTGCTTCAATCGGATAATCAGTAAGTCTGATTGTCATGATGGGCCACTGGCTCACAATCGTCATCCTGGGATCAGCCTGCGATCTTGCGCGGGCTGATGAATCTCTCTCATTTCCCTGCGAAGCGTTCAACGGAATCAATCAATTCTGCACTGACTATCACGATCGCGATACGTCGGCAGGTCGCATCTGATTTGATTCGCTGACCAAACTCACCAACGAAGAAAAACTCGAAGAGCGGAATAGCAAATCGACTATCCTCGTGTCCGAATCATTGATGGCGTCGACCCGGTCATTGATGGCGTCGACCCGGACATGATTGGAAATACCGGACATGATTATAAATAATTGCGTTGGCATAGACGCGGATTTGGCCGTCATGGGCTTCGGCAAAATAACTAGCCTTACTGCCCGGCATGCTTGGAGTGCATCACTACGACACTCACCGGCCAAAAACTACCGGCCATGCATTTTCAAGACTCGCGAAATGGCTGGCCGTTTAACCGCCCAGCAAACCATGAAAACGAGTTAATCCGCGATGGATCGCGTGATGGCAATGGAAACGCAGCATCATCGGTCAATTTACCCAACTACCGTTCCACACCACCGAAGGGCACAAAACCTTGTGCAACTGCTGCGCCAGCTTACTGAAGACCCAAGGGAACTCGATCGAGTAATACCCGGACAGAAAGGTCGACCGCACCACAAATAATTTGCATAGCAAGGTTCTCTCGAGCCGCTACGGGCGTCGATGTGAATCTGGGCGAGGGACGCGGGAAGGCGATTAAAAAGATCTTCGAACCTGTTGAAACAACACGATCTAGTTGGATTTACCTTTACCAAACAGGACGCTTTCGACCGGGATTACAGCAGAATCTCGATCAGCCCCGAGAACGTAACCGCATCTTCCGTATCAATGCTGGCTCGCTGCGAGGCAGTGTGTCGAATCACTGGCATATCCGAGATATACATCGCCCCAACTTTCCAACCGATTTGATAACCGTGGAAGAAGGTACGTGTGGTGAAATAGGTTTCGACGGTCGCTGCATTCTTGCTGAATTTTTGACGGTCCGATCCAGAAACCGCCTGTCCGATGAACCGATAATCGGTATCCATATCAAAATAGCCAATCATCAGATCCAAGTTACTAGCGCGTCCTTTGAAACAACCATCCCAACCAAACACGGCCTTGCCGCCGAGATAATCGGTATCGAGTTTTTCTCGTAACACCTGGATGGAATCGTAGTCGGCGTCAAACTTTTGGTCGAACGCCATGTAACTTGCTGAACATCCAGCCGACAGACCGCCAAACCTCGTCCGCCACGTATCGCGAAGCGTCAAGTCGATGCCGTAATGATTGACGTCCGACTTCAATTTTGTACGGGTACCGCTAAACGAGTCGACACTACCGGTCGCTGGATCTGGAACATTGATACTCCCGGCGGCACTTTCTGACTTCAGTCGCGCCACGCCAAAGAACATGTTGGATTCAAAGCTGGTCCGTGTTCCTAAAAAACGTCGCACGACTTTGAAATCGGAGAAGTATCCAACGCCGTCCATGTCATCGCTGAAGGCGGAACTGCTGCCATTTTCACCAAGCTCGTAGTCCGGCAAAAAGATCCCCCAGGCACCTCGTGTCGAGGTGAGTTCCCAGGGCCTATCGCTGATCGTACTCTGCGCGAAAACCGCAGGGGCATTGACCAATCCAAATGCTAGCAAAGTGAAGACAGCCGCAAGACGCATGGAGCACCGTTTTCATTCATCGGCGAGGGAAGTGAGAGGTTTCAACAGCGATATCGAGTCGGAAACACTGTTTGTTTCAGATGATTCAGAAAAAAAGCGGGCGAACTGTCGCACGCCCCCCTCAGTTGTTCGCGTTAGGCAATCTGCAAGGGGAACAAGAAGCGAGGGAGGCCACGCAAGAAAGGAAAGGAGTGCCGATTAGCTGAAATAGGAGCCTGGATTGCTTCTTCAACTCGGATCGCCTGGAAGCCTCAGATCGGATCGACACAGGCGGGATCTTCGTGCCGGGAGTTGTTCACATGACGGCTTACGAGTGTCGTCTTTAGCAAGCTCTCGGAAGCTGGCTGCAGCAACTGCTTCAATTTCGGTAGATCACGAAAACCGGGATCGAGCCAACGCTGAAAATCGGTGGGATTCAAAATCACTGGCATCCGATCATGCACGTGAGCCGTTGTCTGATTCGCTTGCGTGGTAATGATGGTGCAACTACGAATTGGCTGTCCATCCTCCGCAAGACTGCGGTTGATTTCCCACAGACCAGCCATTGCAAACGGCCCACCTTTGATCAACTCAATCAAATGGGGCTGCTTACCGGTCTCGGTTTTCGTCCATTCGTAATAACCGTCAGCCGGAATCAAGCATCGACGGGCTGCAAGTGGTTTTTTGAACGAAGCTTTTGCATCAACTGTTTCGCCACGGGCATTGATCATCCGATTACCGATGGCGAGATCCTTGGCCCAAGGCGGCACGAGCCCCCACCGCGCTTTGACCGCGGTTGGCGGTTGACCAGCCGCCTCTCGAAGCAAGCACACAATTGGTTGGGTCGGGGCGATGTTATAGCGGGGCGGATCGTGAACAGGGATCGCTTCGGGGATCATCTCAGGCAGCAATAATTGGCACCAATCAGCTGCGGGAGCTCGCAAAGTAAATCGACCACACACGATTCACCTCGTCTTGCAGGTGTATTGAATTGCGTATCTCGTAGCAAGTCGCTGGTGCGAAATCGTACACCAATTGGTGCCGATGAGGGGTGGTCACCCGTTCCAATTCGATCGCATCTGGCTACCTAGCTTCCCAATCCTCAAGACGGCTAGGCTTTCCCGGGAAAAATTCCCTTGCGATTTGTAAAGATAGCGGGGCAGCACCGCCTCCAGTGCTGCCCCGCAGTTGGGCAATGCGACCGCGATGGGGAACCGCAGAAACACCGACCCGAAAGGCGGAAGTAGCAAATCGGATGCCAATTGATCTGCACTGGCTTCCACTCTGGACGCTGGCTTCCACTCTGGGCTGGAGATCGGGTACCACAGGGTATCAAGCAACCAGATTCCTTTCCGGGGCCGGAGCGTGGTTCGCCATTTGGAGAGGAGCGATTAAGCTCTTGCGTTGTGAATTCGCCCCCGATGTGTGGTCGCCCGAGTTTTGAACTATCCACTTCTGTTTCGCGTGCTGGGCATCGTCTGCTTATTGATCGGCGGATCGATGAGTTTTTCGTTACCTTTCGCTATTCCCGCCTTGGCCGATCGCACCGACCTGGAGCGACCGTCCGCGTTCGAGTCGGGAGGCGCGACGGCGCTTGCGGCGAGCATGGCGATTTCTGTGGTGGTGGGCATTTTTTTGACGGTGATCGGTCGCCGCGGCAAAGCGGGTGCGTTGTATCAAAAAGAGGCGATGGCGATTGTCGGATTGAGCTGGGTATTAGCAACCGTTTTGGGCGCACTACCCTTCTACCTCAGCGGCACTTGCTCGCGTGAGGATACCCCGCTGACATTCATCGAGGCGATGTTTGAATCCCAATCGGGATTCAGCACGTCGGGCGCGACCGTCTTGACCGACCTTGAGTCTCCCGGCTTGGTACCGCATTGCATTTTGTTTTGGCGGTCTTGGACGCACTTTTTGGGCGGACTTGGAATCGTCGTGCTCTTCGTGGCGATTCTGGGACAGGGATCTGCCGGCAAGGCGATGATGCGTGCCGAGACCCCCGGTCCTACGAAGGAGGGGGCGATGCCACGGATGCAGCACACTGCGCTCGTGTTTGCAGCGATCTATGTTGGACTCAATGTTCTCCTAACGGGCATCTACACAATTGAGGGGATGACGTTTTTTGACGCGTTGTGTCATGCCTTTGGCACGATGGCCACCGGTGGCTTCAGCACTTACAACGCCAGCCTCGGGCACTTTAACAGTCCCGTCATTGAATACACGACGATCGTATTCATGGTGTTAGCAGGAACGAATTTCACCCTGCTTTATCTCACTTTGCTGGGAAGCCCAAAAAGGTTATTCCGCGACGTGGAATTTCAAACGTATGTCGGCATCATCCTGCTCATAACGATCGCCGTCGTATTCTTTGGATTCCGAAACCAAGACACAGGCTTCGATACCATTTCAGAGGCAACACGGCACGGCTTATTCCAAGTCGTATCGATCGTGACCACTACCGGTTACGGAACAGCGGACTTTGATGGCTGGAACAACTTCGGTCGCGGAATTTTGTTACTGTTGATGTTCGTCGGTGGCTGCGCCGGCAGCACGGGCGGTGGGCTTAAAGTCATCCGGCATATTCTGTTTTACAAAATCCTACGCCTTGAGATTGAACAGGCGCATCGCCCCCGCGTGATTCGATTCATCCGTGTTGGTGGAGCGACGATTGATGATCCAAAACTTCCACACGGAATCGTTGTTTATTTTTCGATGATCCTGGCAATCTTCGTGTTCGCCTGGTTACTGCTAATCACGTTTGAACCAAACAGCACTTGGGATGTTGTCAGATCCTCTGACTTGTCGGGCGTTGATTCACAGAGTGTCGAAACAACCGCAGAGATTGCCAATCGCTTGGATGAGAAACTACTTGATTCAGCCAGTGCGGTGGCGGCAACACTCAACAACATCGGCCCCGGTTTGGGGGTAGTTGGCCCGACGCGAAACTACGCTGGATTCAGCCAGGGCGCTAAATTATTGTTCGTCTGGTTGATGATGCTTGGCCGAGTTGAGATTTTCAGCGTGCTGGTGCTGTTTTTTCCAAGTTTTTGGCGCCGTGTCTAGGCTTCGAATGAGCCTCGACTGATGGCATCCCAGCGGTGGTTGCTAAACTGAACGGTGACGGTTTTGCGGAACCACAAGATCGGCAACCATCGTGGTCACCAACCCCATCGACGCCAACATGACAATCAAGCTCTTGAATCAGACCAAAACGCCAATGCGATGGTGGATTTGTTTGTTCCTCGCTGTGTCCAACCTTACTTGGCTGTTACCGGTTCAGGCACAAGTCATCCGGCGTGAGGGGCGCGAACGATCAGCGGTCATCATTCCACTAAAGGAAGACATCAACCCGCTCAGTGGGGCGCTACTGAAACGTAAGTTTGAAGACGCGGTCGACTCAGGCGTCGACGTTATTATCCTCGATATCAATTCACCAGGTGGATTTACTTACGTCACCTTTGAATTGATGGACATGGTTTTAGAAGCCAAGGAAGTCGAGACGGTCGCGTTCATCGAAAAAGACGCGATCAGTGGCGCCGCATTACTCTCGCTGGCATGTGACCAAATCATCATGCTTCCCGGTGCGCGGATGGGGGATGCAGGCGAGATTGTGATGGGAGCCGACGGTGCCTATCGCTACACCGAGGCAAAGAGCCGAAGTGTGCTCGCTCAAAAAGCCCGCGATACGGCAGCGGCAACAGGTCGCCCTCTCGCGTTAGCAGAAAAACTGGTCGATAAGGACATGGTGGTTTTTGCTGCGACCAATCAAGCCAACGGTGAAACCCGGTACTTCTCAGACAAAGAATGGGAATCATTCAAAGACGCCGATCAATGGGTCAAAGGCAAGCCGGTACGCGAGGCTGGCAAAGAGATGTTTTTCATTGCCAATGGACAGCGAGCAGTCGAATTGGGAATGGCATCGCAAACCATTAAAAATCGATCTGAGTTGGCGGCAACATTGAACGTGTCCGAACCGATCCCGGTCATGGAGCGAACCTGGATTGATTCGATGGTTTTCCTCCTCAATACGGGTGTCGTGACATTCTTGCTGATCGTGATTGGGCTGATCGCCTTGACGATCGAACTGGGGGCACCTGGAATGGGCGTGGGCGGACTGGTTTCGCTACTTTGCTTCAGCCTCTTCTTCTGGAGTCGATTCCTAGGAGGTACTTCGGGATGGCTGGAAGTGACTTTATTTCTCGTTGGGCTTGTTTTTATCGGCGCCGAGTTATTCGTGATCCCCGGGTTCGGAGTTTCAGGTGTCGGTGGGATCACGCTGGTCATCGGCTCACTCGTAATGGCCTCGCGACGATTCATAATGCCGCAGTCGGGTGAACAGTGGACGGGACTGGGCTATGACATTTTGTTAGTCGTCAGCGCATTCATGGGATTTTTGATCGCACTGATTTTTCTGTCGAAATTCATCGGTGATATTCCTGGGCTAAGTCGATTGACGTTGAAGCCCCCTGTCATCGCCGAAGGTGCAGTTGCTGGAGTAGCGGTTTCTGCCAGCGAAATATTGCCAGGTTGGCAACGCGCAGAGGTCGGCGACGTGGGCCAAACTGTCTCGCCACTGCGGCCCAGCGGAAAGATTCAAATTGATGATTTCATGGTCGATGTCGTCACTGAAGGTGAATTTGTCGAACCAGACATCAAAGTGAAAGTGATCGGCAAGCAGGGTGCACGAATCATTGTCCGACCGGCGTGACACGCCAGTCAACAAGACTTGGGAAGAAAGACTGGTCTGAGAAGTCCCTAGAAGGCTTCGTTTGCTAGACTGAATTATTCAGCGTTCATCTTCTAGCGTTAGCCGTCGCTGCGGCTCGTCACACACCAATCAACTTGGCAATTCTGCTGACCGACTTTGCCATGCCACGCAATAGATGCGAATGAATGCACGTCCTGCGTGCTTGATTCGAGTGAACTCAAGATGGGAACAAATTGCGAGTGACGAAGCGCTGCCAGCACATTCACGCCAACGAGACGATCATTCCGTTTAAAACGGCGGCGAGTTCAATTCTTCGACCTGCTCGTTGAGCGTCAATGCATCGTAGGCGACGCCAAGACCAAGCAATCCACCGGTGCACAGATAAAGAAGTCCTGTCAAGTACTTACCCATGTAGAAGCGGTGGACTCCAAACAAGCCCAAGAACAGCAGCAGACACCAGCAAACGCTGTGATCGATTCGGCCAGGGCGATATCGACGGTTCGCTTCTTCCGCCATCGACGGGATCAGAAACAAATCAATGATCCAACCGATCAATAACAGGCCACCGGTAAAGAACCAGATCACACCAGTTAGCGGCTTTCCAAAGTAAAAGCGGTGCGCACCAATGAATCCAAAGATCCAAAAGATGTACCCGACGATCACCGGGTGACTGGGAATCGGAGCCTCAGAAACATAATCAAAGGAGGTGTTTGTCGCGGTCGCAGTCTGCATGATCTCTCGAGGTGTTCAGGGAGAAAACGTCACGAAGCTTCATTCGGCAATCTTTTGCAAATCTTGGCAACTTCACGTCAGGCTTGCCTGGAAAGAAGCCGATCACTATAGTGTACAAATTTACATTTCCATGCCCGCAGCCCACAAGCACACCAATCATCCATGCAGTATGTCGAACTGCATTGCAAAAGTAACTTCTCGTTTCTGGAGGGAGCCTCCCATCCAGACGAGCTAGTCGAGCAAGCATCACGACTTGGCTATTCTGGAATCGCGCTAACCGATCGCGAATCAATTGCCGGTGTAGTGCGGGGCTACGCACCTGCTCAGGAGCTTGGCCTGCAGTACATCGTGGGCGCTGAAGTCCATCCAACCGATGCGCCTCCGATGGTGCTCTGGCCAAGCAATCGCGCTGCTTATGGCCAACTTTGTAGACTACTTTCACGTGGACGACTGCGGGTTGAAAAAGGGCATTGTGAACTCCACTGGAATGACATTGCCGAACACAGTGAGGGCATGCTCGCCGGGCTGATCCCTCATTTCTCTGATCAACCCAACACACCGAACTATCTGCAGTCGTCCCGTTTCACTCGATTCTTACGGACACAGTTTCGTGACGTTTTTGCTGAACGAGGTTACCTGCTATGTGAACTGCACCGAGGAGTTGACGACACGCAGCGGGTGGAGCGTTTGCGGAACCTGTCACTACGGCACGATGTCCCGTTGCTGGCAGCAGGAGACGTCCATTACCACGTACCTGATCGCATGTTGCTACACGACTGCGTAACGGCGATTCGACACGGCAGGACAATCGATCAAGTATCCGGCCAAAGGTTTGCCAACAGTCAACGCCACCTACGATCGTTAAGCGAGATTGGCGGACTCTACAACCAAGTGCCCGATGCCATCGCCCGTACCATGGAGGTTGCTGAGCAGTGCACGTTCTCGCTCGGTGAACTCCGGTACGAATATCCCAAGGAGATCGCTCCACCCGGGATGACCTTGATCGAACGACTCAAACGCTTGACGTGGGAAGGCGCTAATCAGCGATGGCCCGATGGTGTACCGGCGAAAGTAATTGAGTTGCTTCGTCACGAATTTGAGATCATCGCGGAATTACATTACGAGGCGTACTTTTTGACTGTCTGGGATATGGTTCGATTTGCTCGACAGCAAAATATTCTCTGCCAGGGAAGAGGTTCGGCTGCGAATTCGACCGTCTGTTATTGCCTCGGAATTACAAATGTCGATCCCAGTCAAACCGACTTGCTATTCGAGCGGTTTGTCAGCCGTGAACGGGATGAAGCGCCTGATATCGACGTCGATTTTGAACACCAACGTCGCGAAGAGGTACTGCAATATCTATACGACAAGTACGGTCGTGATCGCGCGGGCATGACAGCCACTGTGATTAGGTACCGCACTCGCAGTGTGATTCGTGATGCAGGAAAGGCACTTGGTGTCTCCGCTGACGCCATTGATGCAATCGCAAAACTCGGTGGAAATGGCGCGGATTTATCCGATCGCTGCCGCAGCGGTGGACTGGATCCGGATTCAAGTGTCGGAAAGCGATTCATTTACCTCATTGAGAACTTGACCAATTTCCCAAGACATCTCTCGCAGCACGTCGGTGGGATGGTGATGACGGCCGGTAGTTTGTGCGAACTCTGTCCGATCGAGAATGCCGCGATGGAAGGCCGAACGGTCATCCAGTGGAATAAAGATGACCTTGATGAATTGGGGATTTTGAAAGTCGATGTCCTCGCTCTGGGCATGCTATCAGCGATCCATCGTTGCTTCGACCTGGTTGCCAAACATCATCAGCATTCGTGGTCACTCGCCAACATTCCCGCCGACGACCAGGCAACTTACGACATGATCTGTGCGGCCGAGACGGTTGGTGTCTTTCAGATTGAAAGCCGCGCGCAGATGAGCATGTTGCCGCGTCTCAAGCCCCGCTGCTACTACGACCTGGTAGTCGAGGTGGCAATCGTTCGTCCGGGCCCAATTCAAGGCAACATGGTCCATCCCTATCTAAAAGCTCGTGAAAACCCAGGGTCAGTGCGGTACCCCAACGAGGCAATTGCGGGAGTGCTAAGAAAAACGCTCGGTGTTCCGATTTTCCAGGAGCAAGCGATGCGTTTGGCCGTCGTAGCTGCTGGATTTACGCCGGGTGAAGCGGATCAATTGCGTCGCGCCATGGCGGCTTGGCGGCGCCCGGGCGTCATCGACAAATTTCGCATCAAACTACTCGCGGGAATGCGATCACATGGATTGACCGGCGAATTTGCTGAACATGTTTTTCACCAGATCCGCGGCTTCGGTGAATACGGCTTCCCCGAATCCCACGCGGCCAGCTTTGCATTACTGGTTTATGCATCGAGCTATTTGAAATGTCATTACCCCGCGGCATTTTGTGCGGCCTTGTTGAATAGCCAACCAATGGGTTTTTACGCACCAGCACAACTCATCGCGGACGCTCGCAAGCACGGCGTGAAAGTCCATCCCGTCGACGTGAATGAAAGTGACTTTGAAACGACTCTTGAAGGCGATGCGACGAAAAATCAACCGGGGATTCGCCTGGGGCTTCAAACGATTCGTGGCTTTCCCTCCGAAGTGGCGAAGCAGATTGTGCGATGTCGCAATGGCCAGCGATATCGAGACATGAAAGATTTTTCAAATCGTGCGCAAATCGGAAAATCCAACTTGGCCATACTCGCCGACGCTGATGCCCTGGGATCACTTGCCGGAGATCGACGTGCTGCAATCTGGCATTCGTTATTGCATGAAGAATCACCGCGGGAACAACCACTGTTTGAGAATCTTTCAGAAGACGAACGAGTCCCCGAAGCGCTCAAACCCATGACTCCGCTGGAAGAAGTTCATGCCGATTACAACACAACGGGATTAAGTCTCAAAGCGCATCCGATTTCCTTTGTCCGAGCAGCACTGAAATCAAAACGCTGCGTATCAGCAAACCAGCTTGATTCCCTGCGAGATGGGCGGCATGTCCGTGTTGCAGGATTAGTGCTGCTTCGGCAGCGACCTTCGACGGCAAAGGGGATCACCTTTGTGACCCTGGAAGACGAAACTGGATCGATCAACTTAGTCTTGTTTGCGGCCGTTTGGAAACGTTTTTTTCGTGTTGCCAAGACAAGCAATGCATGGCTGGTCGAGGGCAAACTAGAAAACCGAAAAGGAGTGATTCACGTCATCGTTGGACGAATCACTGACCTTGCTGACGAAGTCGATGGCCTGAGCATTCGCTCACGTGATTTCCATTAGTCGCTGCGAAACCCAGCGACTCGATCACGAAACGAACTGCTTGCTACCAGATTCGGAGGACCGTTCCGATGTCAGCGTGTTAGACGCCGAGCTACAAAATCGCAGGTGCCGTATATCGGGGGGACAGGAGGACGCATTCCTCGATATGCCACTGTTCGTTTCCCCTCGAATCGACGAGGCAGTCGAGGAACATATGGATCTTGGCCGTCGTTTCGCCACCCGCGTCTCGCCAGATAAGCTCAGCGTGATCGCGACCGTAGGAATAGTAGATGTGAGCCGGTCGGTCGAGCACCCAGTTCGCTCCGTCGCCGCCGTTTCGGATCGTTTCTACGACCCCGGAACCTTGGAAATCGGCCAAAATTTTCTCACCCTGCTCACTCAGCGCGTAGTGCTGATCTAAATCCATCGACTCTGGAAAGCGATTGGCATAATCCTTGCCCAGCTCAATTGCAAAGTAATCATCTCCGCGGGCAATGACCTCAATGTAGTCGCGGCCAAATTTTTCCGCCTTTGCTCCTAGGGTGACATCCTTAAACCAAGGCAAGCAGTACCCAAACAATCCAAAGCCTGTCGCGAGTAGCATCCCAATCATCCCCGCCGTGGTACCAACTGGCCTTGTTCCGTTTTCACCATCCCCAGGACGCCGTAAGGCAATGAGCCCCATCAGAAACGCGGCTGCGGGAAAGACCAGCAACGGCTTCGCAAACACAGCCAAAACGCTGAGAAGCCCAAGCAACAAGCATAAAAACCCAGAAATCCTAAACGGGGTCCGGAATTCTGGCTCCTCGTAGCCAGTTTCCGCGTGCATTTGAGGGACATTTGGGAGTCGCGAGTCAGTGCTCATGGCAGCAAGACAAACCAAGTAAGGACGGATACAGATAACGGCTGCCGATTTTACGGCTGGATCAATTGCTGAAGGCTCTACGGAGTAGTCGGGAGGATGGTTCGTCAAAGTAAAACTTACCCGACGAGCAAATTTGCGGACCAAATACCGCAGAACGCCACCACAACGCCGCGGCCAGTCGGACGCAGCCAGCCCGTCGCCAGCGGCGTTGATTCAAAGAACGTTGGAAATACCACAGAACTCGAGATCAAAATTCGCCCCAGATCCGAGCAGGGGTGACGGCATCCGAGCAGGG
>JARGNK010000130.1:20202-21789 GCA_029213145.1 Rubripirellula sp.
GCATCCGAGCAGGGGTGACGGCCGAGACTTCTGCTCAAACGCACGTTATGCAGGGCCTCATGATGCAGGCAAAGCCCGCTCAGAATACTTGAACGGGACTAGGCGACCCACCTCGACGAATCCCCCTGGGCGGGGAAGCTGGGACACAGATTCATCAGCCGAGCGATTTCTTCGGCGGCCCGAGCGGAAGCTCCCGGTTTAGCATGCTGACGGCAAAGTTCATCTAGCTGGCGGCTTAAGCGGGAAAAATAAAAGGGATCACCGAGCATCGCCCCAATCGATTCCGTTAAAAACTCGGAAGCTGGCTGAGGACTTCCTACCGAGATGTACTCGGGAAAAACTTTGCGGCGATCCATCAGATTCGGCAAAGTCACACTATCAATCCGGACCAATAACTTTGCCAACAGGTGCAGCAATCGGCCGACTCGATAAATCACAGCGGCAGGCGTGCGTCGTGCCATCATTTCCAAACTCACACTGCCACTGACCATCATCGCGCATCTTGAGGCTTGAATGACTTCGCTAGCTCGGCCAACATAGAATTCCATAGGAATCGCGGAATCACTCTCCTGCAGTTGGTCTCGACACCACTGGCACTGTTGATCTCGATATGCAGCCACAAGGAATCGCGCGTCTGGGTACTGGCTATGGAGCTGGCGAATCGAGTCGAGCATGACTGGCCAATTCGCGTGTACTTCATGATCTCGCGAGCCGGGTAAAACAGCTACCAAATGCTGGCCTCGATCCGCCATCGAATTGAAGCGGTTCAAAACCTGTTTGTCCAATGGATGTTGTTGGACGGCATCGAAAAATGGGTGTCCCACGTAGGTGCAGGGAATCTGGTGCCGCTGGAAGTACTCCTGTTCGACCGGCAGGACGGCCAGTACGTGATCGACGCTGCGGCGCATCTTGTTGATCCGCCAACCTGCCCAAGCCCAGAGTTGTGGAGGGCAATAGTAATACACAGGGATTCCGTACTTCTTCGCTCTCTTGGCGATATGCCAATTGAACCCAGGAAAATCGACCAGCACCACGGCGTCGATCTGCTCTTGCTTGAACACAGCCTCAGCTTGATCGGCGAGCGCGAAGAAATCACGCAACTTTGGTAACACCTCGAGCACGCCGACAACTGCGTGCTGCGTTAAGTCACTATCAATTTTACAGCCAGCCGTCTGCATCGCTGGACCCCCAAAACCCCGTAAGGTGATTTGAGGGTCAATCCGTTGCAATTCGGTAGCCAGGCGGGCAGCATGCTGATCACCGCTCGGTTCACCGACTGAAAAAAAGATCGTGGACATCCTCACTCCCAAGGCTCATTCGAGATCTACCAATAGGAAATTAGGGTGGTGACCGTCAATGCGGATTCTGGGTTTCACGCATCGGTTGCGGATACCCAGACCCGTTGCGGAGGTTTCCCCCGGCACGCTCAGAGGTCGCCCGCTAGCATCTGCAAATTTGATTCGGATAGCTACAAGCTGACGGCTGATCCACTGTGAAGACGTTCAAATCGGTGATTGGATGCTGGACCGGGACGGCAACTGGCTTCCGGCAACTGGCTTCCGGCAACTGGCTTCCGGCAACTGGCTT